>JAZBOW010000138.1:0-2715 GCA_036351335.1 Bacteroidales bacterium
ATCTCCTCTCGATGTTTTCGATATTCCTTTTCCTGTTCTTTCTGTTTTTGCCATTCTTTCTCTTTGCCTTTTCCTTTGTTGTACCCATTATCAGCAAATGCCTGCGTGGTTATGAGCATGAAAAAGCCGAGTAAAAGAACAGTTGCGCCGGTAAAGAATTTTTGCCTAAGATTCGAATTCATGATGTACCTCCTTTTTTGAGATTGTTGGTTTTCAAGGAATATTTCCTCGGTTTTGAATGTATTATAAGGAATGTATGTAAAGAATTTATGTTGATTCCAGGACAAAATTGTAAATGTTTTGTAAAGGATATCGCACTGAGGCCATGAATCATAATGGAAAATCAGAAAACTTCGCCTTCCGGAATTAATACAAATTAATACAAACATAAATCGTCGATTCGATTTTGCCCTAAACCTTTATAATAGTCCCAACATCCCGGTTTTGGCATGCATTGTGTATTATTTTCGTTTGAATATATTTTAGTGGGTTATGTTAAGGCGGAATTGACGATGATGTTGTTTGAAGAAGGACCTGAAAATAATATCCAGTGCCGGGCGATCAATGGATGGTTTAAAAGAGATTCATACGTATCGACACAGGAAAACCTTTTATCGGAAATTGAAAAGGTGAAAGCGGACGTAGTGGCGCTGGATATGGGTTTGTATGAAAAAATTGACGGAATTGAGACTTCCCGGCTGATTCGTTTGCGGTTTGATGTTCCGGTGATGTATGTTCAAGTTTTTAGTCCAGAAATAAAATTTCACAAATCACAAACCTTTTTAAAATTACATTTGTCCCGGGTCCTGTCATTCTCTATCTTTTTAAAGAATTTTTCATCTTTAGGTGCGTAATCCATTATCCTATTGGTGTAAAAATGAAATGATTGCTGAGATACTGCTTTGATATCAAATAAATTTAATTTGTTTCGCTTTAATAGCAGGTATCACATCACGTTCATCAATTGCTTATCCATAAAACCTTTGCTTGAAAATTAAATTTACCGTTCAATCCATCTCATTATCAATTCGACAGGATACCCCTTCACCGGTTTCATTTCTTTGGCCTTTTGAGGTCAGTTGGAGTTCCGGATACAGTGGCTGGGGCGATGTGTTAAACTCAGTTTTTTTCGAGGATTTCAGGATGCCAGTATTATTATTGGCAGTACAATTTTGATAATATGCGTCAGACTGATAAAAGCATATCGACAAAAATTATCTTGGGTTAAAATCTGGTTTTCCTAATGTCCATCCATAAATGGTCTTTTGTACTCAATCTCTGCGCCTGCCCTGTGAAATGCGGAGCCTATTTCTCTGGGGTTATGTTCAAAAAAAAGCAGGGCAAACGGGCCTAATCATTTTACCATTTTTACCATTCTGTTGACTTATTAGTGTATTATTTTATAATCTTTTTTATAGCATGTATAATTAATATTGATCCCACACAGCTTATTACTCAATCGTTTAAATTAGGTTATGAAATACCCACAGTATCAATCTGAAGTGCAAGGCTGGAGACACAGTTTGCACGAAATCATTTTTGAAGCCGATACAACAGCCGGCAAAACATTTGATATCCTTTTACTCATCACAATTCTAATGAGTATAGTCGTAGTTATGCTTGACAGTGTTGAATCTATCCGGATGCAACATGGTAAGGTATTGATAATTTTGGAATGGTGGTTCACAATCTTATTTACTATTGAATACCTATTGCGTTTAACATGTGTCGGAAAACCATGGCTTTACATGAAAAGTTTCTATGGAATCATAGATTTACTTGCCATTATTCCTACCTACGTCAGTCTTCTGATACCTGTTAGTCGATACCTGCTGGTCATACGCGCACTGCGAATGCTACGAATTTTCCGGGTTCTAAAAATTATACAATATGTTGACGCAGGCAGCATACTGGTTAAAGCCCTTCAAGCCAGCAGACAAAAGATAACCGTGTTTCTGTTTACAGTACTGAATATCGTTATAATCATGGGATCATTGATATACTTGATTGAAGGCCCTGAAAATGGATTCACAAGTATTCCCTTAAGCATCTATTGGTGTATTGTGACATTGACGACAGTAGGTTATGGTGACATTTCGCCACAAACCGGTATTGGGCAGGTTATTGCTGCATTCATTATGATTATCGGGTATGGCATTATCGCAGTACCTACAGGTATCGTGAGTGCTGAAATGGTGCGTACACGGGAGCAAACTGTTTCAACCCAGTCTTGTCCACAATGCAGCTCTGAAGGACATAGCAGCGATGCAAAATACTGTAAAAATTGCGGAGCAAAACTGTAGCAAACAAAATTTCAAGTCGCGAGTCTCAGACTTGGCTGTAAAAGTCCTTATATTGTGTCGTCTGGCGATCATCCCATTGGCTTAAAACAGAAATGGTTGCTGAGATAACATTTTGATATCCAACAAATTTAGATTGTTACGATTTAATTGCAGATAGCAAAACCTGGGGTAACGGGAGAGCTGTGGGACACGAACAGCGCAGCGATGAAGCGTCCCAATAAGCGACTTATTTGAACAATTCTTGTTGTTCATTTCCACTTTGCTCAGAAATTAAATGTGAATAATTATCAGTCGTCACCGACCCTTTTATTTAGAATTTGCAGACTAAGAGAAGCCAGTGGCGTCATAGCTGGCTCCTCATGTTTTGCTACGGAAGAATCTACTCAGCGGTGAGGCTCTTATCCAAATCGGA
>JAZBOW010000139.1:0-3625 GCA_036351335.1 Bacteroidales bacterium
CTGGCCATTTCCCCGCAAAAACCTGATGTTGTTTATGCGGCCATTGAATTGGACCGTCGCACCGGGGGTGTTTTCAGATCCGACGACAGGGGGGCTTCATGGACAAAAATGTCAGAAGCCGTTTCGGGTGCCACAGGTCCGCATTATTACCAGGAGTTGTATGCAAGCCCGCATCAATTCGACAGAGTTTACCTGGTGGATGTACGAATTCAAGTGTCTGATGACGGTGGTAAAACCTTTACAAGGCTTAAAGAACAATACAAACATTCAGATAATCATGTAATTGCATTCAGACCAGACGAACCTGACTATTTATTGATTGGTACCGATGGTGGTATATATGAAAGTTTCGACCTGGCTGAAAGCTGGCGCTTTATAGAAAACTTACCCTTAACACAGTATTATAAACTGGCCGTGGATGATACGGAGCCCTTTTATAATATTTATGGCGGAACACAGGATAATGGCACGCAGGGCGGACCTTCGCGCACCTTAAAAAGACAGGGAATCAGCAACGAGGAGTGGGATATCGTGCTCGGTGCTGATGGGCACCAGCCAGCAACGGAACCCGGAAACCCGGATATTATTTATGCCGAGTGGCAGGAAGGCAACCTGATGCGTATCGACATGACAAATGGTGAGCAGGTATTGATCAAACCGCAACCTGATGAAGGAGAAGATTACGAACGCTTCAACTGGGATTCACCTATTTTGGTAAGTCCGCACTCGCCCACGAGAATTTATTTTGCCTCACAGCGTGTGTGGCGCTCAGACAATCGTGGTGATAGCTGGCAAGCTATTTCGGGAGACCTGACCAAAGACCAGGAACGAATTACCCTGCCGATTATGGATCAAACCTGGAGTTGGGATGCTGCGTGGGATGTAAACGCCATGTCGAATTACAATACCATTACATCGCTGGCGGAATCACCAATAGAGGATGGACTGATCTATGCCGGAACAGATGATGGCCGTATCCAGGTCACAGAAAATGGGGGAGAATCGTGGCGTAAGATTGAGGTAAACAGCTTACCGAGCGTGCCCGAAACAGCCTTTGTGAATGACATTAAAGCAGACCTGTTTGATGCGAATACGGTTTATGTGGCCCTGGATAATCATAAATACGGTGATCTGAGTCCTTATTTGTATAAAAGCCGCGATCGGGGTAAAAGCTGGAAATCTATCAAAGGCAATATACCCGATAAAACACTGGTGTGGCGAATAGTACAGGATCATGTAAATCCTGAATTGCTTTTTATTGGGACAGAATTCGGCATATATTTTACGGTTGATGGCGGCAATATTTGGACAAAATTATCGGGCGGAGTTCCCACCATCTCCTTCCGCGACCTGGCCATTCAACGCCGGGAAAACGACCTGGCTGGTGCTTCATTTGGTCGAAGTTTTTATGTGTTTGACGATTACAGTGTGTTGCGTCACGTGTCTGAAGATCAACTGAAGGAAGAGGCTACTTTGTTTCCGGTCAGGGATACCTGGTGGTATATGCCCAGAACAGGTAAAGGTAAGTTGGGCGCCAGTGATTTTGTAGCACCCAACCCGCCATTTGGTGCAGTTTTCACCTATTATCTAGCCGAGGGCTATAAAACTGATAAGACCTTAAGACAGGAAAAAGAAAAGGAATTTGTTAAAAAGAATGAACCCATTACTTTCCCCGGTTGGGAGGCGGTAGAAGCAGAACGAAGACAGGGAGAATCCAAAATATGGCTCACGATAACAGATGACAATGGCTATGTAATTCGAAAGATAAAAGCTCCCGTTTCAAAAGGTTTTCACCGCGTGGCCTGGGATTTAAAGTATCCCGGAACGATGGCTATAGATATTCATACTGAAAATAACAATGCATGGGGATTTAAAGCGATGGCTGCACCGGGAACTTATACCGTTTCCATGTCGAAAGAAATAGATGGGGAGGTTTCACCACTATCAGAACCCATATCTTTTGAAGTAAAGCAATTACGGGAAGGTGCTTTGGAAGGCTCCACACCTGAAAGAACGGTGGCTTTTTGGATGGAAATACAGGATTTACAAGGACGGATGTCTGCTACATCCATAGAGTTGAGCCATGCCACGAAGAAAGTAAAGGGTATGCAGTTGGCTTTATCCAGAACCGGAAAACAGCCCGGCGAACTGGATGGGAAATTATATCAAACATCACAGGATCTACAAAACATCCAGGAGCAGTTATATGGCAACCCATCCAAAAATGAAATTGGAGAAAAGAACAACCCAACGGTAAGGTCGCGGTTGAGCGCAGCTACAAATGGAGTGGAAAATTCAACTTATGGTCCAACGCCTACGCATGAAAGAAGTCTTGAACTGGCTGAGAAGGAATACAAAGAAATACTGAGAGAACTGGATACCATTGTTGGTGAGAAAATTCCTACACTGGAAAAACAGTTGAAAGATGCAGGAGCACCTGAAATTAAGGGTTAGTAATTAAGTTCATTTAATATGCCTGCGATCTTTCTGCCATGATATTCATGGGCACCAATCAAGTGATGAATTTCTGTAAGGTTAACGTTGGTTATTTTACCCGCTGCAATAATTTGTATTTTTCCACCGGATACCTGCAGCATCTTTTTAATGATTTTTTTTCCATCAAATGCTGTAGCAGCGCCTCCTGAAGTTAAAACAGATGTGATATTACTGAGCTTCGTTAATTCCTTCAATGAGGCTAATGGGTCGGGTGTTTGATCGATGGCTTTGTGAATCGTCACTTCAAGGGGAGAGGCTTCATCTGCAAGTAGCTGAATTTGATCAAGATTTAAATGATCGTCTTTATCCAGTGCACCAAAAACAACACCCTGTACACCAACTTGCTTGCAAAACCGAATATCGTCTTTCATGGCAGATAATTCATCAGTGCTGTAAATGAAATCACAGGCTCTCGGACGTATCATTACTTTAACAGGAATATGTACCTTATACATTACCTGTTCTATAAGTTCTCTTTCAGGCGTCAGGCCATCCAGATCAAGTCGGGAACAAAGTTCCAGGCGGTTTGCTCCTCTTTTTTCAGCGAGGATAGCTTCTTTTACCGATTCGACACAGGCCTCCAATATCATTGATAAATATTTTGCAGTATGAATGGATTATTCCATTTTAATTTGCACGATTTTGCCATCGTCATTAATACGAATTACTTGTGAAAGATGGTTGTTGGAAACATGCATCCTGTATACGGAGCCTGTCATGCCTGGTGCTTCAATACGCTCTTTATAATCCGACCAGGTCCAGCTTGCAAATTCAGAGCTCTTTAATGCGTTCATAACTTTTTCGGGCAGATTGTACACATGGGTTCTGGTTTCAAACCAGGTTCCGTAACGGTTGAATATGGCACGACTATCTTCGCCATTATTTAGGAATTCAACTTCATAATAGGATGGTTGATCGAACTTGTAAACTACCACATTCCTGGGTTTGTACCACCCATTGTAGTGCGAGGGGCCATAATCTTCGTACCAGTAAATTACACTGGTTACATACCACATTTTTACGAATGAAGAAGGATACCTGGCCTTAAACTCCGCCTTCACATTCTTTGGAACATTATTTATTTCAATCATTTGCCGGTAAGTCTTTGAATTTTGCCCCTGGAAAGAAA
>JAZBOW010000140.1:0-6179 GCA_036351335.1 Bacteroidales bacterium
CGTTATAGCCAATGTAACAAAACAACATAGTTGAACTGCTAATAATAATACAAAATGAAAACAAAACTGATTTATTTAATTCTCATAATTGCTTTTTTTTGCTCTTGTAATTCCAACAAAAAGCAAGACAAACAAGTAATTACAAAGTATGACAATACGCTTATTGGGAAATGGGTAAGAATTGGACATACCGGACCCATTAGCTTTGATTTTAAGGAAAACGGATTAGTTGAAGGAGACTTCGGTAACGATCAGACAATTGATGTTGTTACGAAATATGAATTAAACGGCGATACCATCAAATTTATTGATGAAGAAGGAAAAATGTGTCAAAGTAATGGGCAATATAAAGTGTACCAAACTGAATATTATTTGTCATTTGACCTAATTGACGATGATTGTGGTGGAAGAATAAAAACTACAATGGGATTTTGGACAAAACCCAATTTTACGGATTTAATAAAAACACTTGATACTGAAATTGCCAAATCACCTAATCCTGAATTGTATCTTAATAGGGCAAGGATATTTATGGCAACAGCCATGGTTCAAAAAGCAAAAAAAGATTTTGACAACTATTTGTTGACTGATACATTAAATTCCAGAGTTTATTTAAATAGGGCTGGTACAAAATTTCCCAATGATTTAAACGGAGTTGTTTCTGATTGTAATATGGCAATCTCGTTAGAGCCAGACAATAAAAATGCTTATTTTCTCCGTGGATTGGCTCGATACGAATTAGGGGAAAAAGTAGAAGGATGTGAAGACTTCAGTAAGGCAATTGAATTAGGTTTTTCAGTCTTGAAAATAGCAGAACAAGAAAAGTGTATCGACTATTGGGATAAAAAATAATCAGTTCAGAATTAAGTTTGCCGATGGTATGTATTCCCCCTCTCGTCCGCATTTGTAATGCGGATGTATGCATCCTCGTCAAAGACGATGACGATTTGGGGGTATCATCAGGTAAAACATTTACCAAATTTTGGTATGTAAGTAAATCAGAAAAAGGAAAAATTATTATTTCAGTTCCAGATAGGCTTACTTATCCTTACTCAAAAAAGTCACTACAAAACCAATTACCGGGCTGAGTAAAAAACTGATCAGAAAAGACCATTCAACGCCTATTTTTTTCTTTTTACCCATGCGTTCGGAGATAACCATGGCCAGCACATACCAAACAATAAACAGGGCTATAACGATATATTCATTCATGCTAATAGAAGTAAATGAATAAATAAATAATGGGAATTACGATGCTCACTGCCACCATCCAAAGGCCTCTTTTTGTGATACCTTTATCTCCCCTTGGAATCAGAATACCCGTAACAGCCAGTAAAATGAGCGCCCCGGCATAAATATCCGAATACCAGGTCCAGTATTTTATTGGGTTGTAGTGCAGGTAATTTACCTCCCGGAATACCCTTCGGCGTTTTGTTTTTTCAATCAGTCCGTTACCCGAATTGAGGTTGATGTACACGCTGCCATCTTTGATAAACACTTTCAGGTATCCTTCATCTGGAAAATAGTGGTTTTTGTAGATGGCCGCTTCTTCGAAGGGTTCCAGCATTTTCTTTATTTCTGCTTTGGTGGGCTTTCCCTGGAAAGGTGTAACCAGGATGTCTTCGGTATACACCTTGTAATTTGGATTCCAATCGTTAATATGATTGATGGCAATGCCTGACAAAGCATAGATAATGGTCATGCCAAAGAAAAGATAGCCGAAATCGCGATGTACGGCCCGGTTCCACTTCCTCCACTTAAATGCCATAAAATGTGTGCTTTATTATTCCTCGATGGGTTCCTCAACCTCTTTCATTTCCATTTCAACAACTTCGTATTCAGTACAAAGCACGGAATAGAATGCGAGGTAGCCTTTTTCTGATTCAGCAATTTCCTGGCGCAGGTTGTTTACTTTTTCCATTTCTTCTTCCATGTCAGCATCACTGCCACCTTTTTCGGTATTACCGCCCAGATGAGATCCTTCGCCTTTGTCGTCACCCATATCAACGCCGGCCATAATTTCCTCTTCCCATTCTTTCAGGTAGTCTTCATCAATTCTTTGTTCTTCAACAATACCGATGAGTTTGACACTCTGTCCTTCCAAATCTGTTTTGAAAGCAGCAATATTTTCGTCGGGCGTTACTTTTACACGGCCTTCTGATCCGGTTTCGATCACAAACATACGCTGTCCGCCATGTTTACAAACATGATCAACGGTGCCTGTCAACATCACCTGTTTACCAACTAATTCTTCGGCTTTTAATTCAAAATCGGAAAGTGCAACGGGAATAATTTCTTCTATTAACACCACTTCTTCTTCAGAAGCTGCTTCTTTATTTTGCTGGTTTTCGCATGCCGATAAAACGAAAACAATTGCCATTAATGCAAAAAGGTATTTTTTCATATCCGTGTGTTTAATTTGGTGAGGCGAATATACGCATTTTTGTGGTTTTACAAAATAATCTGGTTACTTCAAAAATAGAGATAAGAGTCTATTTAACAAATATTTAAATCATAATTTACGAATATCAAATAATATAGAATGATTCAATAAATCAAAGTAAATTACTTGCAATACTTTGATTCGTTTAAAATCAATCATAAAAAGCAGCAAACTTTGATTATTCGGGCATGTCAACCGGGAAACCATCATATTTCACTTCCCTGCCGCCCTGGTAATTGATGGTGATGATCAGGAGTCCGGTTTCGTCGTATCTTTTCCAATCGCCGTTTTTTCGGCCCATCACGTACTGCCCCTGTTGTTTAAGTCTTCCATCAGGCCAGTACCAGGTATGTTCTCCATTGGGCAGGTCATCCACAAATTTGCCTTCAAAGCGCAAGGTGCCATCAGTAAAAAATGATTTCCAGGTGCCGTTTCTCATGCCTTCGGCATAGGTACCTTCATCACGGTTATCACCCACCTGGTAAAACCATGCACCTTCCTTTTTACCTTCCAGGTAATCGCCCTGGGTGATGATTTTGCCTTCTTCGTCATATTCCGTCAGCACACCATCTGCCAATCCATTGTAGAAATTCTCGGTACGCAATACCTTGCCACTTTTATAAAACCAGCGCCATACGCTATCCGGCTTGCCATTGAGATAAGCACCCAATTCTTCCAATTGTCCGCCCTTGTAATAAAACTTCCACTGACCCACACGCTCATCATTGTGGTAAGATCCCAAGGCTTTTAGTGTGCCATCGGGATAATATTCTTTCCAGTTTCCTTCACGCATACCGGCATCGGTAAAAATGCCTTCGCCTACGATACGGCCATTTCTGAAAATATAGGATTTCTGAATGTTGCCTTCTTCGTCATATTCTCTTCGAACACCTTCCGGGATACCATCTTTGTAGGTACCCACCACTTTTACACTGCCATCAGGGTAGTAATCGGTCCGTATTTCAAGTTTGACCAGTTCTTCCGCTTTTTCAATCTTTTCACCATCCACGTATTTGGTGGCCGAAAGCAGGTTACCTTCACGATCGTATTCCTTGAAATAGCCATCTTTCAAACCGTGCTTAAAAGTACCTTCTTGCCACAGGGTTTCTTCATCGTAAAACCATTTCCATCTGCCGTTTGGTAAACTATCCAAATCGTAACGATTGATCCGTTCCCTTTCTATAACGTAACCCTTTTTGTAAGTAATTAACTGTATGATAGTACCTTCCTTGTCGTATTCTCTGGCAATGCCTTCTTCCAATCCATTGATAAATGGAATTTTCATTTTCACATTACCATCAGGATACAGCACATACGAATGGTCTTGTTTTACATCATTCACGAAAAATTCCTTGATGGTCTCATCACCCTGGTAGGTATATCTGAAACCATTTTTTTTACCACCTGCATAGTTGATCTCCAGTACCACTTTTCCCTCTTCGTCGTAAAATTTCCAGAGGCTGTCGAGCAAATATTCTTTGCGGTTGCCTTCTGATTTGATCATCCCGTTTGGATAGTAGTTTTTCCAGTAGCCATCGGGTTTTCCATCCCGCATGGTACCTTCACTGGATAGGGTACCATCTTCGTAATAGAATTTATTATAACCGTTTGGATCAACGGAAAGGCTGTCATCCTGGGCATTTACTGTTGCCTGGTAACTGAAAAAGATGATAATTACCAGAACAAAAACGGCTGTATTTTTAAAACGATACATCAAATGTGCTGCTAAATTAACTTTAATTCTCGTGATATGTCAAGCATCCGATCGATGGGTTTACGGGCCATTTCCATGGTCTTTTCGTTCAGGATGATTTCCGGTTTTTCATTCTTTAATGCCAAATATAACTTTTCTATGGTATTTAATTTCATATACGGACAATCGTTACACGAACAGGTTTCATCAGATGGCACCACTAAAAATTCCTTGTCGGGCGATTGCAATTGCATCTGGTGGATAATACCACTTTCTGTTGCTACAATGAATTTTTTCGATGGACTGCTGGCAGTATATTTGAGCATAGCGGTAGTTGATCCAATGTAATCTGCAAGTTCAAGCACGGGTGCGTTGCATTCAGGATGGGCGATCAGCTCGGCATCGGGATTTTCTTCTTTCATTTTGAAGATGGATTCTGTTGAAAGTATATCATGCACTTCGCAGGTGCCATCCCACAATACCATATTCCGTCCGGTGATGCGGTTGATATAACCACCCAGATTTTTATCGGGTGCAAAAATAATTTTCTGGTCCCTGGGAAAGGATTCTACAATTTGTACAGCATTTCCAGATGTGCATACCACATCGGTTATTGTTTTAATAGCTGCAGTGGTATTGATGTAAGAAATGACAATATGGTCCGGGTGCTTTTCTTTGAAGGCTACAAAGTCTTCCAAGGGGCATGAGTCAGCAAGTGAGCATCCGGCTTCGAAGTCGGGCAAAACAACTTTGGCTTCTGGATTTAACATTTTTGCTGTTTCGGCCATGAAGTGAACGCCGGCAAAAACAATTATCTTTGCTTTGGCTTCAGATGCTTTTTGCGCCAGACCCAAACTGTCACCAATATAATCGGCGATATCCTGAATTTCCGATATCTGGTAATAATGCGCCAGGATAATGGCATCTTTTTCCTTTTTAAATTTTTCTATTTCTTTTATATAATTCATTATTAACAATATCCTTTATATATATTTTATTTAATTAAATAAATAATATGTTATTAATATCCTGTTAGCTTGTTTGAATAAAAAACTGGATGATATTTGGTTTTGATTAAAATGCTGTTTTATGAACATATTAATGACATTTTATAACTAACAAACAATATGACTATCAATCAAATTCCTTTTTAATGAACAACTGTTAGTATATATTTTAGTTGGTAACTATTTCTTAAATCTTATTGCAAAAATTGTTCATTTCCGGTGATAAATATTTATAAAAACTGTCATCTAATGAACAATTTAAAGAGTGACATATTTTGCTGTTCATAAGCCTGCACTTATCACCAAAATCCTAACAAAATTACGCAGATATTAACAACCTGATATTGATAAGTTTTAAAAAATTGAAAATTAGCTGGTTGAGAAAAAATGATATCCATTTTGCCTATAATAAAAAGCTACATATCAAGTACATATAATTTGAGGCTAAAATTGAGTAATTTTGTTTTTCATATTTATTAACAATGGGAGTACACAGTAACATTATTGCCATGGCCTCAGATCATGGAGGATTTGAAATGAAAGAATATTTAAAAGAAAAACTGGTTTTGGCAGGTTATGAGATCAAGGATTTTGGCACATTTTCAGATGAAAGTGTAGATTATACTGATTTTATCCACCCATTGGCACACGCAATAAACAAAGGTGAATACGATACAGGCATTATTATCTGTGGCAGCGGCAATGGAGCTCAAATTACGGCCAATAAATATCCTAAAGTTCGTGCTGCTTTATGCTGGAATAAAGAACTCACAAAACTGGCACGCGAGCATAACAATGCCAATGTATTGTCATTACCCGGAAGATTTATTCCTTTTGAACTATCGTGGAATATGGTGCAACTATTCCTTTCCACATCTTTCGAAGGAGGACGTCATGAGCACAGGGTAGAAAAGATTTCTCAACTTTTAAAATAAGGATAAGTGAAGGTTTCCGCTGAGACAAAACTATTTTTAAGTGCTTCTGAAAAAGTGGGCTTTGATCAGGTGCACCGCAAAAAGATACAATTCAATATTTC
>JAZBOW010000141.1:0-2959 GCA_036351335.1 Bacteroidales bacterium
GTTATTTTCGGCCCCAATCACGATAAATTTAAGGAAGCCATTGAACTGAAAAACAATGGCGGTGGTGTTGTTATTTCAGGCGCTGATGAATTGATCCATACTTGCGGATTGTTATTCAATGATCAACAAAAGAGAACAGCAAGTGGAAATGCCGCTAAAAATTATGTGCTGGAAAATGCCGGGGCCACTGAGAAGGTGATGAACAAGGCGAACGAGTTTTTAATGGTGTAGGCTTGTAGTCTTCCCTAAAAAATACAATTAGAAAAACAACACAAAAGAACGCGTCGATCCAAATTCCGCTCTGTAAACACAAATCATTTCCCGTAGTTACAACACCCGGTTCAGATTGGGCCGTTCCGACCATCAGATTGCTTAATTGTTACCGTGCGTTTTCATTCTTTTTAGTTTTTTCTATAAAATCACTTCAACCCTATCTTATACTTTATAACCCTTTTTAAGTCTTCAATCTGTTTTTGCTGGTCAATATCAATAATCAAAGGCATCAGTTTTCCTACGGGTTTTGTTGCCGAAAAAGTTTCTTTTATTGTTTCGTCAATATCTAATTCTAAAACACCATTGCGTGTTTTCTCTGTGAAATAGAAACCTGTTTTAATATAATTCTCCCAAACGGACAGCCATAAAACTGTCTTTTTCTTATCAACAACTTTACACAGCCACGATTTCCCATCTTTGTAAAACCGCCATTGAAGCTCTAAACTAAATTCATCTTCAAAGATTTGTATTAATGCCTGATAGATAGTAAAAAGTTCTTTGCCGAGAGCATTTTCTAAAACTTCATCTGTCGGTTCTATTTCTTTATCTCGCAGAAGTATCGGTTCATTTTCAGATTTCATTTACTTATTATTTTCGATTTTAAGCGTCTGTCCCTTAACGCAAAGTAACGGGTTGCAAGTATGAGCAGGCGGTGTCTGAACGCTTTCCTTTCAACTAACAACGAAATTTATTTTATGTTTCTATTTTCATTTTATCAATCTCTTCCCGCTTGATTATACTTGTTGTTGGGCACTGGCTATCTATTTCATTTTTATGGTTTTCTCCCTACGTATAGAGTTATTCTATTATCTTTAAAGTCAGTTTTAATACCATATCCATTAAACATCAACTGCACATCTCTAGTTTCCACCTGAAAGGCTTCGTTTTCCAGAAAATCATGAAGGTGCCTTGACATTTTATATGAAATTTCATTACCAGCTAAAGGTATTATTTTTATTTTGCATTTTGATTTATCAACTTTCCATGAATTGAATTGATTTAAAAAACCCCGTTTCAAATCTTCTGTGAGTTCCCAGTCTTTGCTTTCATTTATTTCATTCTTAACAGATTCAAATTCTGGCTTAATAAGGTCAAATAATTTCTCTTGTGATTTCCTATCTAAATTCTCAAAAAACACTTTCAATTGTGCTTCTGAAATATCAATTTTCTTTAAGATTTCAGTTTTTTGAACACTATCTAATTCACTAAATTTTGTAACTAAGTTGGCTTCCGTGAGGGCTAGAGTTTTTTTACTGCTTTCACTTGCTGCAAGAAACATAAAAATTACATTTCCAATTAGACAAAGAATTCCTAATGCTATATATATGTTCATTTTGTTCATTTAATTTATTTGATTTTGAATGCCATTAAAGCTTGTGCCCAACTACTATATATCCACAACTCTATGGTACATATCTGTCTTATACATATCATTATCTATTCTTGTAAAATGCTGATTAATAGACATATGTATTTTTTCGGACGATGTAGTCATGTTTTTAATGGCGTATATACACTCATAAAAATACATTTTTTTATACTTTATAAATCTCGTTTGCTAAAATTTTAACTCAGAAAAAGGTAAAAGACCCATACCTTTTATCTACTGCCCAAAACACCTGAAATTCTTCCTACATTTGTACAAAATATAGATACCATGGATATTAAAATACAAAAAGCCAGCAGGCGGGCACCGTCAGTTGATACAGCACAACTTTTCAAATCGGTCAATGACCTGAAAAACTTTGACCTCAGCAAAGATGAATTGACTTATGCCCGAAGGGAAATAAAACTCAAAAGAAAGATCATCGAGCTAAACCGTTTCAAACAAAAACTTGTATTGGTCCACCTGCTTCATTCGGGTACCAAAAACCAGCAGTACGAAGCCATCAGGCGGCAGGGTTATTCGACGCTGACCCATTTTAATAAATCCAAAACCAAACGCCTGGTCATCAGTTCATCCGAACAAAAGGATTTTACCCTGGCATTTCTGGAAGGGCTGCTGCTGGGAAATTACCAGTTCCTGAAATACAAAAAGGATGCCGACGAAAAAGAAAATAAGCTGGAGGAAATTGATATTTACTCCAAACAAATAAGTGCCGATGATATTGATTTATTGAGTATTGTAACAGAAGCCGTTTACAATACCCGTGATTTTGTAAACGAACCTTTGTCAGCGCTGAATGCCGTGAAATTCTCCGAGGAAGTTAAAAAACTGGGTGAAGCCTGTGGTGCCAAAGTGGAAGTTTTCAATAAAAAGAAAATTGAAAGCCTGCGTATGGGCGGTTTGCTCGCCGTCAACAAAGGAAGTATCGACCCGCCTACTTTTACCATTTTCGAATGGAAACCAAAAAACAAGGTCAATAAAAAACCGATTATTTTGGTAGGTAAAGGTGTGATGTACGATACAGGTGGTCTCAGCTTGAAACCTACCAATTATATGGACACCATGAAATGTGATATGGCCGGTGGTGCGGCGGTTGCAGGAGCTTTATATGCCATTGCCAAAGCGAAATTACCGGTGCATGTAATCGGCTTGATCCCTGCAACCGACAACCGCCCGGATGGAAATGCCTATGTGCCGGGTGATGTGATCACCATGCTGGATGGCACCACTGTGGAAGTGCTGAACACCGATGCCGAAGGCCGGATGATCCTGGCCGATGCGCTGAGCTATGCCAAAAAC
>JAZBOW010000142.1:0-10878 GCA_036351335.1 Bacteroidales bacterium
ATCGAATAAAGTAATTAACGCTCAGACGAGAGTAGAACTAGGACTACCGACCGACAAATTCATCCTCATTTTGCAGGGTTCTGGCATCAATATGGATCGCGGAACGGAAGAAATGGTGGAAGCTATGCCATTTATCAACAATGCTGTTTTGCTGATTGTAGGCGGTGGCGATGTAATTGATATACTAAAAAGGAAAGTGGATGAACTTTCTATCCACGACAAAGTTATTTTCAAACCCAAACAGCTTTACCATAACTTGATGGAATACACAGCCAATGCTGACCTGGGACTGACACTGGATAAAGATACCAACCTTAATTACCGCTTCAGTCTGCCGAATAAACTATTTGATTATATCCATGCCGGCATTCCAATTCTTGCATCGCCATTGCCTGAAATAAAAAAAATTATCGACCAATATCAAATTGGTGATTTTATACCCGGCCACGATCCGAAATTAATCGCCCAAAAAGTGAACGAGATCATCGAAAACAAAGCGATTGTAGACGGTTGGAAAAAAAATCTTAATTTAGCCGTCCAAGAATTAAGCTGGGAAACTGAAGAACATGTTTTAAAACAAGTATATGGAAAATATGTCTGATTTACATCTACATATTGTATCATTCGATATCCCTTATCCAGCAAACTACGGAGGCGTTATTGATGTGTACTATAAGGCAAAAGCACTCGCCGAAAAAGGCGTGAAAGTACATTTGCATTGTTTCCAGTATGGCCGTAAGCCCAGTGTCGAACTGACGGATCTTTTTTATGAAGTAAAATATTATAAAAGGGATATTTCGAAGAAACATCTTTTTAAAAGCATTCCGTATATTGTTAGTTCGCGCATTTCAGACGAGTTAAAAGCCAACCTCAGAAAAGACAAACATCCCATACTGATGGAAGGCTTGCACACAAGCTCGTTGCTTGATAGCAAAACCTTACACAAAGGGCGGAAGATGATTGTTAGGCCACATAATATTGAGCATGAATACTATCAGAACCTGGCAAAAGTGGAGTCGGACATTTTTAAAAAATACTATTTCTATAACGAATCCGTAAAACTGAAACGATACGAGAGCATCCTGAAAAAGGCCGATTTGCTGCTGGCCATTTCAAAAAATGATGAAGCCTACTTCAAACAGTTATATGATAATGTAGCTTTTGTTCCGGCATTCCATCCATTTAAAACAGTGGATTGCAAGTTGGGCAAAGGTGATTTTGTGCTGTATCATGGAAACCTCTCCGTAGCCGAAAACACCAATGCGGTCAAATTCCTGATCAGTAATGTATTTAATGATATTGATATTCCGCTGAAAATTGCCGGTTTAAATCCTCCACGGAACCTAATCAACCTGATCAACAACGGGCATGGCCGGGATGTGGAACTCATCAGCAACCCGGATGATGAGACCCTGGATAATTTGATAAAAAATGCGCAGATAAACATTTCAATTACAGCGCAAAAAACCGGCCTAAAACTGAAATTACTCAATACCTTGTATAATGGACGGCATTGCCTGGTGAATGAAAAAATGCTGAGCGGCAGTAAGCTGGATGAACTTTGCATTATTGCCAATGATCATGCGAGTATGAAGCGCAAGGTGAAAAGCCTGTTTGGTAAAGAGTTTAATGAAACGAATATAAAAAACCGGAAACGGAAGTTAACCTCCATTTACAACAACGGCCACAATGTGGAGCACCTAATTGAGCTTATTAGTTGAATTGATCACCAGGCCATTTTCACATTTAATGATCTTTCCCGGAAATTTATGAATGATGTTGTAATTATGGGTGGCCATGATCACCGTTTTTCCTGATTCACATATTTTCAGCAATAATTTCATAATACCATTTGATGTTTCCGGATCGAGGTTGCCTGTAGGCTCATCTGCAAGGATCACCTCCGGATGATTTAATAACGAACGGGCAATGGCAATACGCTGCTGCTCACCACCTGACAGCCGGTGGGGCATTACTTTCAGCTTATCGATCATTTCTACTTGCTCCAGCACTTCCAGTATCCGCTGATCAATTTCTTTTTTATCCTTCCAGCCCGTAGCTTTTAATACAAATTTGAAATTCTCTTCCACATTCCTGTCTTCCAGCAATTGAAAATTCTGAAAAACGATGCCAAGCTTCCTTCTTAAAAATGGAATATCATGACGTTTTAAGGTATTCAGGTTGAATCCACACACCGCTCCCTCTCCTGCTTTGAGTTCCAGATCGGCATAGAGAATTTGTAACAAACTCGACTTTCCACTGCCTGTTTTACCGATCAGGTAGACAAACTCGCCACTTCCAATGTCAAGGTCCACATTTTCAAGCACCAGCTTATTTCTTTGATAAACAGATACGGTATTCAGTTTGATGATGGAATCTCCACTCATGTACAATGATTTGAAACAAAGATAGGAAAACCAAAGGAAGGGAGCATAAATGAAATCTCAAATCTCAAGCACCAAATAACAAATAAGTCACAATGCTTTAAAACTCAACAAAAACAATATGTCACTCTCATCAATAGCGCGAGTCTGAAAATTGGCAATTGTGCGTTGGCGACTCGTGTCATAATTTTTTTCTGAACTTCCATTTTCTGCTTTTGCTGAATCATTCATGTATTTTGCACATAATTTCATAACTAAAATACCCGACACGAGTCCCACCCCTCAGGCTTTGCTTCAGACTCGCGCCATTTGGGGTAGTCAGAGACTACGCCGAGTGAGGATTTTACTTTTCCTTGTAAGCACCATAGCTTACGGCAAACGACCTCTCTGCTTTGTCCTTTATTTTTAGAAGAATTGTTACTTGAGTTTTATTTGTGACTTCGTCTGAGTTATTCTTATACCAGAAATCGGAATACTTAGCCAGTATTTCATCAAAAATGTTAAACCTAAGGTCTTGTCTATAATTTAATCTTTCAAAGATTACGTTGTCTGAATTTACGTTTACCAAATACTTTAAAGTGTCTGTTCTTGGTTGGCTTCCTAATTCATACCAAGAAAAAAACTCACTATTCATATTTTGAGTAAACAATGAACGTCCGCCAAGATATAGAGCTTCAAGATTTTGATCAAGGCCAATACTTGTCACTAAAAAGTTATTGGTATGGTCATAATCATCATAAAGTCTTAAACCTATTGTGTAATATCTCCACACACCAACCTTTTTGTCGTCTTCATATTTTCCAAAACAACTTAACTGTAAGCCAGTTGTGTCATAGCTTAACATATAGGGTTCTTTTGACTTTTTGGGCATTTGCACGTATGATTTATTGTCATTCCCAAGAAGTAATGTTAAAGACCGCTCAATGCTTTCAAATTCTGGCTCATAATACTGTATCCAATACCCGTTTTTCTTTCCTTTTTCATATCCACCTATACATTTAATCGAGTTATACCCATTTGGGTAAAAATAATACCAAGTACCCGCTTGTAAGTTATTCTCATATTGTCCAAATTCAAGATTAGTCTTAATAACTTCATCTCCCCTAAATTTATAGTACTGTCCTTGCTTTATTGATTTATTGCTTTTTAAAACGTAGTAATGTTCATACTCGAAATTATCTAAACTCTTTTTTACCAATTTCAACTCTTGAGCTTTAATTGATACAGTTGGTAAGACTATGATACACAGAAATACAATTAATAACTTTTTCATATTGGGTTAATTAGATTAATACCACTCAGTTTTTCCTTTTATTTTTTTCAAGTCACTTTTAAATTTTGAGTTTTGAATACTATTTGAAATTTGTCCAATTGTTATTTAGTCATTCCTATTTCTTCGCTTCCTTAGAGTATTTCGACAAATAGAAATTATGCATCACCCAGGCCTGGAATGTATTGATCGTTTTCACCTGTCCCAGAAATTCTCCTTCAATAAAGGCTTTACAGGTTTTTTCCAACAATAAAGCCACCGCATAGGCTTCCTCCATATCGCGGCCTATACAAACAGCACCGTGGTTGGCAATCAAGGCGGCATTTCTTCCTTCCAATGCCTTTACCACTTTACGCACAATTTTTTTAGTGTTCGACATCGCATAGTCCGTTACCCTTACCGATGGCCCGATCAATTGCACCTGGTCATCGAAAATGGGGGGCACCTTACGCCTGCAAGCAGCCACCACCGAAGCATTCACCTGGTGGGTATGTATGATGGCGTTGATGTTTTTCCTGTGCTGGTATATGCCCGCGTGCATTTTAAATTCGGAGGAAGGCTTGTGCTTCCCATCCGCTTTAAATGTCTTTAAATGCACCAACACCATATCATCTGCTTCCAATTGTTCATATAACTTCCCTGATGGTGTAATTATCATATAATCCTGATCCAGCCTGTGGCTTACATTTCCCCATGTTCTCACCACCAGTCCGTCTTTGAGCAATTGCTTTCCGGTTTGGCAAACGATGTTTCTTATTTCGGTTTCTGTCATGGAAATATCCTTCATAAGAATAGAATTCTATTCAAAGGATAAAGTTATTGAATTTAAAGAAACGGGGTTTGAAAAACTTCAATCGGTTTACACCAATCCAGTAAATCCCATAAAAGCGAGGGCTAAAATACCTGCTACTACCAAAGAAATCGGAACACCTTTCATGCCTTTAGGCACTTCCATCAGGTCCAAATGCTCCCTGATGCCTGCAAATAATACGATGGCCAGTGTAAAACCGATGGCATTGGCAATGGCATACACCACGCCTTCCATCAGGTTAAATTCTTTTTGAATGGTTAAAATAGCCACACCCAGTACGGCACAGTTGGTGGTGATTAATGGTAAGAAAACTCCGAGTGCCTGGTATAGCGGCGGACTTACCTTTTTAAGGATGATCTCCACCATCTGAACCAGCGATGCAATAACCAGAATAAAAACGATGGTTTGCATAAACGACAGTCCGAACGGGTTCAGTACATAATATTGCAATACCCAGGTAACAATGGTTGCCAGGGTAAGTACGAACAATACAGCGCCGCCCATACCCACAGAAGTGGACAATTTTCCTGAAACGCCGACAAAGGGGCAAATACCAAGGAACTGCGCCAGTACAATGTTGCTGACGAATATGGATCCAATTATTATTACTACATATTCCATGATCTTCTGTGTTTATGATTTAGCAACCTTGTTCATTACAGCAACCAGATACCCAAGGGCAATAAAAGCACCAGGTGCTAATACAAATACAAGCATCAAATCACCTTGCAGCAATTCGAATCCGAAAATATTACCACTTCCCAGCAGCTCACGTACAGCACCAAGAAGCGTTAAAGCAAAGGAAAACCCGAGGCCCATTCCCAATCCATCAACTATGGATGATAAAATGCTTTGTTTAGAGGCAAATGCTTCGGCCCTTCCTAAAACAAGACAGTTAACAACAATCAAAGGAATGAACAATCCCAGAGCTTCAAACAGTGCAGGAGTATAAGCCTGCATAGTTAATTCAACGACTGTAACAAAAGTGGCAATAATGACAATAAATGCAGGAATTCGTACTTTGTCGGGAATAAAGCTTTTAATTAGTGATACCACTATATTTGACATTAACAATACGAAAGTGGTGGCTAATCCCATGCCCAGTCCGTTAATAGCTGTCGATGTGACGCCAAGCGTCGGACATAATCCAAGCAGGAGTACAAAAACCGGGTTTTCTTTTATAAACCCTTTGGTAAAATTTGTTAGCTGGTTCATTATTGGGGTCCTCCTTTTTCTTTTTGAAATGTGACATAAGCCCGTTCAACAGCATCACAAAAAGCCCTTGAACTAATAGTGGCTGCTGTTATGGCATCCACGTTGCCGCCATCTTTGGTAACATGTAGTTTAAAATCAGCTGGATTTTTGCCTTTAAACTGCAAAGGAAAATCTGATTTACTTGCATCCATTTTATCACCCAGGCCTGGAGTTTCTTTGTGCGCCAGCACAGCGGTATTATTAATGGTGCCGTCTTCGAGCAAGCCCACCATTAATTCAATTTTACCGCTAAAGCCTTCCATGGTGTATGTTTTAATGGCGGCTCCAATTTCTTCACCGTCATTATAAGCATAGTAAAAAGTGAGCGAATCTTTTCCTTCAGGGTCGGCAAACTTTGCTTCTTTGATCGTGTCGAATTCAGGAAGTACCGATTTAATGGCTGCTTCCAGTTTCTTTTGTTTCGCTATCGCGATGGGTTCCTTGGTCACCGTGTACACACCTCCCAATGCGAGCGCCGCAACTGCCGCCACTAGGAAAAGGGTGATCACCATATTTATAAAACTTGATTCTCTTTTTGAAGCCATATCTTTACGTATTCTTAATCGGTTAAGAAGTTTTTATTGCAACACCCGGTTTGGCACCAAACCTCTTGGGTTTAAATCCCATATTGATTAACGGAACCACGGCATTCATCAGCAAAATGGCGAATGATACACCTTCAGGATAAGCGCCCCACATCCTGATCAATATAGTGAGTAAACCTATTCCAAATCCATACACCAGTTGTCCTCCTTTGGTCATTGGCGAAGAAACCATATCGGTAGCCATAAAAATAGCGCCGAGGAGCATGCCTCCTGTGAGCAAATGAAATACCGGATCGGCATAATGCTCAGGATCAACGCCCCAGAAAATGCCTGAAAAAATAACGACGGTCAGTAACATTGAAACCGGGATATGCCAGGTAATAATTTTTCTGACCAGCATATACACACCACCCAGGATCAGTGCAATGGCAGAAACTTCTCCTAAAGAACCACCCATTTGCCCCATAAGCGTTTGCATATAGTCAGGTAGTTCAGGTGTCAGTTCACTCATCGTTTTGCCCGCTCCCAAACCTTCTTTTACAATACCCAGTGGTGTAGGTCCGGTTATCGCATCTGTTAATCCATTGATGATGGCTTGTGGTTTTGGCCAGGATGTCATCTGAACAGGAAATGATATTAAAAGGAAAACCCTTGCTACCAAAGCGGGGTTAAAAACATTCTTACCTAAACCTCCGAACGACATTTTAGCCATACCAATAGCGACAAGTGCGCCAATAATGATCATCCAGGTGGGCAGGTTAGAAGGCACATTAAAAGCCAATAAAATTCCGGTTACCAAAGCAGAACCATCGTTTATCGTGATGGGTCCTTTTATAATATATTTCTGTATTACCCATTCAAAAAACAAACAGGCAGCCGAAGCGATCAACAACACCCGTAATGCGTCCAGTCCAAAATAATACACCGAAACCAACATGGCAGGTATCATCGCATACACTACGCCATACATGATCTTTTTTGTTGAATCGTCCCCATGGATGTGGGGTGAGCCTGATACCGTCAGCATACTCATAATATTGATTTATTTCTTATTTCTATTTCTGATATTTGCACCCACCATGGTCTTTCCAAGTCGCAGGTAATCAAGCAACGGAATGCTTGCCGGGCAGGTATACTGACATGATCCGCACTCGATGCAGTCCATCACTTTTTCTTTTTCAGCTATGCCGGATTTCGCCAGCTTTGCTGCATTTGATAAAAGGAATGGTTCTAGTCCCTGCGGGCATACATAGGTACATTTTGAGCACCTGATACAGGGACTCTCCGGTTTCCTTTTGCTTTCATTTTCCTCCATCAGCAATATGCCTGATGATCCTTTTACTATCGGCACTTCAAGAGAAGATAATGCTTTACCCATCATTGGGCCGCCATTGATAATTTTTCCGGTAGTTTCTGGAAAACCCTCCACAGCATCAATCAAATCTTGCAAAGGGGTACCAATTCTTACCAGGAAGTTGGATGGCTTTTTAATTCCTTTACCAGTAACGGTTACCACCCTGTCAATTAAAGGTTTGTTTTTTTGAACCGCTTCGTAAACAGCAAAAGCAGTACCCACATTTTGTACTACGCAACCTACTTCAATGGGCAATTTTCCGGATGGTACTTCCCTGTTTAGGGCTGCTTTTATCAATTGCTTTTCACCTCCCTGCGGATATTGAACTTTCAAAGATTGGATTTTAATCCCATCGTAATTCTTTGCCAATTCCGTTAAATGATTAATGGCGTCGGGTTTGTTATTTTCAATACCGATGATGGCTTTGTCAACCTTCAGGGCTTTCATCAGAATTTTGGTCCCGATCAGAATTTCTTTGCCCTTTTCAAGCATAAGCCTATGGTCAGACGTAAGATAAGGTTCACACTCCACACCATTGATCAATAAATATTCTGCCACTTTTCCGGGAGGAGGCATGAGTTTTACATAGGTAGGAAAGGTCGCACCTCCCATCCCAACAAGGCCTTTTTCTTTGATCTTTTCGATGATCTCCTTTCCATCAAGCGCAATATCTTCTTTGATATCATCAGATAAATCAATGCTCTCATCCCATTCATCACCATCTACATTAATGATAATACCTGGTCTTTTATAACCAGAAGCATCAACGATATCATCAATCTTAAGCACTTTACCAGAAACCGGGGAATGGATATTGGTAGATATAAATCCACCTGCTTCAGCGATCAACTGTCCCACTTTTACCAGGTCTCCCTTACTTACAACGGGCTTTGAAGGTGTTCCCAGGTTTTGGCCCATAGGAATAAATGCCTGCTTGGGAATAGGAATCTTTTCGATGGGTGCATTAGCCGATAATTTATTCTCTTCGGGATGAACGCCCCCTAAGGGGAATGTTTTTACGGTTCCTATCATAGCGGAATGATCTTAATTTTCTTTCGGTGCCTCTTTATTTTCTTTTGACGGTGCGGCTTCAGCAATAGTTTCAACCACACTTGCTTCTTTTGGCTTGGATTTCTCTTCTTTAGGAACCTTAGGCTTCCTAGGTTTGAAATTTATTTCGTGAATGGCATTGGTAGGACACACTTCAACACAATCGCGACAAAGCTTGCACTTTTCAAAATCTATATATGCCAGGAAGTTATCCATAGTAATGGCATCATGCGGACAAACTTTCACACATTTGGAACAGCCAATGCAGGCCACTTCACAATTTTTCTTAGCGATGCCACCCTTCTCTTCATTAATGCATGATACAAATACGCGTCTGCCTTTGGGGCCTTTTTTTCGCAACTCGATAATGTCTCTCGGACATGCTTCAACACAGGCATTACAGGCTGTGCATTTGTCATTTACAACAGGCAACCCCAATTCATCATTCATATGAATGGCATCGAATTCACAAACCACAACACAATCGCCCAAACCAAGGCAACCATGAGGACATCCGCCTTCACCGGCATACAAAGCATGGGCGAAAGTACAGGAAGTAGCACCTTCATAATTTATTTTTGCAGGAGAGTTGGCTTTCGATCCGTTACACCGTACAACAGCAATTAATGGCGCTTGTTGTTCAACTTCTAAACCTAAAATTTTTCCTACTGTTTGCATTACATCATTGCCGCCCACCGGACAATTAAGTCCTTCAAGATGTTTTTCGTCTTTGGCCTGCTTCACGGTTGCTTCAGCAAAAGCTCTGCAACCCGGGTATCCGCAACCACCGCAGTTTGCTGATGGTAAAGATTCCTCAACTAGATCGATTTTAGGATCTTCAATTACCTTGAATTTACTGGCGATGAAATACAATACAATTGCCGCTACCAACCCAAGTCCACCCAGGGCAGCAACAGCTATAATTATAATGTTATCCACGATATATATTTTTAATTTTTAAACACTCCTTCACTGAAATTCAGTGTAGTGCAAAATTAAAATATTTAGAAACACCTTGAAATTTAGCACCATCTACAGAAAAGAATGTAAGTATTTGTATATGTATAACTTAGAAGGGTCTCTAAATTGGGGTTATAAAAAGAGCCCCCGAAACCTCTTGAAATTCAAGGTGTTTCAGGGACTTCTTAGAAACGCTCTAAATTAGTACAAATCAACTATTTAGTAACAATGAGCCGCAATGTTTTTAAATAGCCTTTTGATTTAGCGCGAATATTATACACACCTTCCTCTAATCCTATCAATATCATTTTATCACTTACTTTACCATTAACTACCTGATATGTATCACTTGCTATCAAACTACCTTTCATATCCATTACCTGGATCGTTACCTCTTCTTCAAATAAATTCTCGATATAAAAGCGGGTATAACCATTGGCCGGATTCGGAGCTACACTAAAATTCACATGTTCATATGAGAGACCCGGTACATAACCACAAATCTCAATTTTTAAGAACATATCGTCAAGACTGGCTCCATCGCAAGGCGCAATTGCATAAGCATGAAGGGTGAGTTCAACACCTCCCATGAATATATCATTGCTTCCCGGAGTGTAGGTAGCATCTAACAAAGTGGGGTCATCAAAACTACCATCTCCCGCACTTGTCCAGAGAATATTACTTTCATTATCAGCATATCCTGATAATACGTAGGATTCATTATGACAAATGGTATCATTCTCACCAGCTTCTACTATTGGCATATAGGATATTTCCAGTAACATATTATCACTTACGGCTTCGCAGTCACCCTGACCTTCAGCAGTAAGTGTCAACATCACCGAACCGGAAGAAACGTCGTTATTTCCAGGGGTATAAGTCGCATCGAGAATGGATGAATTATCAAATGTGCCATCTCCCGATGTTGTCCAAAGAATGGATGCATAATTTTCTGCGTAACCATCAAGCAGATAGTTATCAACTTCACATACAATGCTATCGTCACCAGCATCAGCCATTGGGTTACCAAATATTTCAATTTCCATTTCATCCGTTGAGTCTCCACAATCTCCTGTGACGGACATCGTCAAGATGACTCTGCCGGTTTCACCTGTGCCTGCATTGTAAGTCGGGCTCAGTGTAGCTGCATCGGATAGGGTTCCCGTGCCGTTATGGGTCCAGAAGATGCTTGTGTAATTCGTGGCCGTCGCATCATTGATCGTATAGCTGCCTCCTTCACAGATGCTTTC
>JAZBOW010000143.1:0-2762 GCA_036351335.1 Bacteroidales bacterium
CGTTTGATTACCTGCCGAGAGTGGAAGTAGAGATCAGATCGAAAGTTGGTAATGAAATTGAGTTTGAAGTATTTCCACTTGCTGATTTCATTGGCATTAAAGGATATAAAGCAAAGGGAAAACGCTTGTCAAACCGCGATGTCAGGAAGATTAAGTTCATTGACCCGCTTCCATACACACCACATGATAGTGAGGAGAAAGTTACAGATGCCGATGAACCGGTGAAGCAGGAAGAAGAGAATGACAAGTCTGAACCTGAAAAAGAACAACGGGATGCTGGCAAAGAAACCTCTAAAGAGGAAGTGAAAAAATATTCCGAAAAAAAACCACCCAAATCAGAAGGTGATCCACCGCAAATGGAGCTCGAGTTTTAAGAAAAACAGCTTAACCGATTATTTCGTATAAACTTTTATAATGTTTTGAATAAACCCCTAAAATCTTTATTTTTGGTAGGTTATTAACCTTACATCAATTGTATCCCAAAATCAAGTATTTCCATGATCTTTAAAAAAAACAAAGGAGAAAAACCATATAAGTTAAAAAGTCTCAATACCTACGCCTGGGACAGGGTAATGAATAGTAAGAAGAAATACAGGCGCGTATTCGATAGAAATGAACTTAATTACCTGAGTATAGCAGTCGAATTTTATAATAAGTTGTTTGATGAAGCAGATTGGGAAGCGAAAATTGTTTTTACAGCTTACAGTCTTGAAGGAGAAAAGAAAATCAAAGAGCTCTGTACTGAAACAAAAACAATTCAGGTTAATCAAGATGAGAACCTGATAGTTTGTGACTTTGGCTGGGGAACGGAAGATTACGGAAAGTTTTGGCGCATTGGGGCCTATGTATGGGAGGTTTTTATTGATGATGAACTGGTAGGGACCACAAAATTTTATATAGAAGATGCAGGAAGAGTAACCGCAAACAGCAATCCTTATTTTAAAGTGGCTTCTCTCAAAACATATGAAGCACCCAAAGGCGATTTAGATAAGGCGGATCGGGTATATTTGAAACAATTCAGTAAAAAAGAAACCCGTTATATTATGACGGAATTCAAATTTATCAATCTCCTGCCTGAAGAATGGGCATGTGAACTTTTTTTTAATTATTATGACGATACAGGTCTTTTGGTGGGCGTTTCTGATAACCTTGGTTTTATTACACCAAATTTAGGGCCAGGCGAAGATTTTACCATTACGGGTGGTTGGGGCACAGCTGATGGCGATTCGTGGATACATGACAACTATCGGGTTGAAGTGGTTTTTATGGACAATGTGGTGGCCATGATCCCTTTCAGTGTGGGCGAAAAACATCTCGAAAGGCTCAGTGATTATGAAGCACTGCTGAATGAAGATGTAACTGAATTCTATGGCAAACCACATATTCAGAATACGATAAAGAATGAAACTCCGGAAGATGATAAACCCGATAGTGATGATACAACTACTGAAGATACTGATAACACGGATGAGATCGTTGATAATTTCAATATAGAAATTGACGACAGGCCACTTGAGGAGATTTTAAGCGAGTTGGATAAACTGGTCGGTCTGAAAGAGATCAAACAGAAAGTAAGAGAATATGTCGATTATGTGAGTTTCCTGCAGTACAGGCAGGAAAAGGGCTTTGATGAGGATGAGGAGGTCAATCTGCACAGCGTGTTTACAGGTAATCCCGGAACAGGTAAAACGACAGTAGTAAAGTTGCTTGGTAAAATTTATCATTCGATGGGTCTTCTTTCAAAAGGCCATGTGCATGCCGTTGAAAGTAACGATTTAATATCAGGTTATGTGCGTCAAAGTGGAAAGGATACCAAAGAAGTAATTGAAAAAGCAAGGGGTGGCATCCTTTTTATTGATGAAGCTTATATGCTGCACCGGGAAGGCGTTTCTAATGATTTTGGCCCCGAAGCAGTAGCGGCTCTGATTACCGAGATGAGTGACGGCCCCGGCGATATCGCCATCATGGTAGCCGGTTATCCCAAGGAAATGGAAAGTTTTATCAATTCCAATCCCGGCCTCAAATCGCGTTTTCGTAACCACTATCATTTTGACGATTACACACCAGATGAACTGGTGGCCATAGCCCATTATGCTGCTGATGGAAAAGGTGTGGAGATGTCTGATGCAGCGCTCAAAAAGCTGAAAATGTATGTAACAGACGCCTTCAGAAAAAGAGATCGTACTTTCGGTAATGCGCGGCTGGTGCACTCTATGGTGGATGAAGCGAAAATGAACCTGGGCATTCGTTTGGTTAGGGAGCATAACCCTGATGATTTAACAAAAAAACTACTCAGCACCATTCAGGAAGTAGATATTGAAGATATTTCAGAAAGCAAGATCAAGGAAAGGCTGAAACTGGATATTGATAAGCCTTTGCTGGATGAGGCAATGAACGAATTGAATGCCTTAACCGGACTGGCAAATATCAAGCAGGAAGTGAATGAGTTAATCAAGTTGACCAAATATTACCGTGAGATAGATCGAGATGTTTTGAAGGCATTTTCGATGCATTCGGTCTTTCTGGGGAATCCAGGAACCGGAAAAACAACCGTAGCCAGGATCATTGGCAAGTTCTATAAAGCGTTGGGATTGCTGGAGCGAGGCCACGTAATTGATGCCGATGGAAGTGACTTGGTGGCTGGTTTTGTCGGGCAAACTTCTATTAAGACAAAAGATCTTGTAAAACGAGCGATGGGCGGTATTTTATTTATAGATGAAGCATATGCAATTACTGAAGGCGGACCGAATAACGGTGGCCAC
>JAZBOW010000144.1:0-36262 GCA_036351335.1 Bacteroidales bacterium
TACAATCACGACGATCTTTAGTTTGTTTGCCAGGTTTTGCTGAATTTCGAGCAATCTTACCAGGTCGTAAAAACAAGGAGCACAATCTGATGAGATGAAATCCAATAATACGAACTGGCCTTCAAATTCGCTAAGTCCGATGGGTACGCCATTTGGATCAGAAAGTTTAAAAGGAATTGCTTTGCTGCCATACTGGAGGTATTTTAACTTATACCGGTAATTTTTTGCTGCCGTCCTGTTTCTTACATATTTACTTAAATTCTCAATTTGCAGGAACAGCTTAAGGATGCTCTCTTTGGAAACATCCGGGTTGTGGTAATTCCTCGCTAAAAGTGTTAGCAGGGATAGTTCCCGTAACTCTTCATCAAGAGCCAGCAGATTATCTCTTTTCAGTAGAGAGTCAATATTCGAAACTTGTTCAGATTGGATGGAACTTACAAGCTCATGATATTCATATAGTTTTTGTGTTTTAAAAAACACCTTGAAAAAATCGCGGAATAAATCGGTATACGCAATATTTTCACGCAACACTTCTTGGTTCACAAAATAATCCATCAAAATAGCTGAATCCGACTTGCTTTTACTGATCCATTCCAGTGAGGCTAACGTATAGTTTATATAATTTTTAAGGTAGTCATTATTTGCTTTTGTACCGGCACTAAACTCTTCCTTCAGTTCTTTTACAAATTGCCTTATGACACTTTTGTCTTTCGCCCGCATGATCTCACGTTGCTTCTCGTATAAAAAGACATTGTATTTATAGTTAAACTGTCCGATCATCTGGTTTATCGAATCTTTTTCAGCATGCAATCTGAACTGTAAAGGAAGCTGGTCGAAAACGGAGCCCTTGATAGTGTCATCAAGTATTTGAAACTGATATGCATTTCCGGGTTCAAGATAGAAATCGCCCCGTTTTAAACCCAGAGCAAGGAATGCGTAGGTAGTTTTTTCAATGACAACAGGAAACGAAAAATTTCCCCATATATCTGTTTTGGCTTTTACCAGAGTGGAATCAAGCTTCGAAAATTGGTCAGCATATACGACAACCCTGACCATCTCATCGGGATGCCCGATCGCTGTACCTGAAATTTCTGTTTGCTGGGAAATGCCAGCAAGCACCTGCAGGCAAAATACATATGCTAAAAAAAATTTCATGCGATACATTCCCTACTCTAACGCAATTATAAAAAAGTTATTGGGTTACACCTTCACCTCGGGTGGTACAAACTCAGTAATATTGCCACCATTTCTGATCACATCTCTTACGATGGAAGATGAAATAGGTGTATATTTTGCTTCAGTAAGAATAAACAGTGTATCTACTTCCGGTGCCAACCTTCTATTAATTTGGGCTATGCTTCTTTCAAATTCAAAATCTGCCGATGTTCTCAAACCCCGAAGGATAAAATGCGCATCCTTTTTCCTGCAATATTCAACAGTCAAACCGTTATAAATATCGATCACGATTTTGGGTTCGTTTCTAAAAACTTCCCTTATCCATTTTTCTCTTTGCTTTGCTGAGAACATATGCTTTTTGTCGGCATTATCGCCAATAGCAATAACTACTTCGTCGAATAAAGGAATGGCTCTTTTAATAACAGACACATGACCGAGCGTAATGGGGTCGAATGAGCCTGGAAAAACTGCAATTTTTTTCATGCGTTTTAAATTGATGATTGTAAAGATACGATCTTATTCATTTTTCCAAAGTTAAAGCGTGGAAAGGTACTGCATCATGGTTTCTTTTAATGAACGGTAGCTCTGGTTTAAAGATCTATGGCTCTCTTCTCTGTTAAACCAAGCGACTTCTGTGATACCCTCATCAAACTGCGGCTTTGAAACGCCACAATCTTCCACCGACATCATGAACCAGGAAGTACGTTTCAATATAAATTGCTTTTCCCTTTGATAGATATGATAGATATCCGGCAACTTTTGTTCAATTTTTAATTTCTCGATGCCTGTTTCTTCTTCCACTTCACGAATGGCCGTATTTTCACGGGATTCATTTTTTTCGCTCTTACCTTTTGGCAGATCCCATATACCCCATCTCTTTATGAAAAGAAACTTTTCCTCGCTGTTTTTGACAAGTCCTCCTGCAGCCTCAATATAATGGAACAAGGTTTTAAAATCGCGGAATAAGTTTCCTAGTGATTTAGCGGAAAAGGCTAAGTCTTGTGTTGGGTTAACTGTGAAATAATCTTTGAGAATCCTATTCATTTCCTGTTTAGTATTCACTTTCCTTATAGATACATTTTCAGGCAGATTATCTGATCTTTCGAGCAAGAAAATCACCCTGTCGTTGTAAAAAACTTTATACATTTGCTGCATGGTCAAAAACAAAGAAACCGCGGCACTGGTTGCCGAGCATCTATTGCAAATTAAGGCAATAAAACTGAATAATTCAACTCCGTTTATTTGGGCGTCGGGATTGCATTCGCCCATATATTGCGACAACCGGATTGCATTATCATACCCAAAGGTGCGGAATTATATCCGCCAGCAACTTGTAAACCAAATCCGCGAAGAATATGGTTTAGTGGATGTAATTGCCGGTGTGGCGACGGCAGGCATACCGCAGGGCATACTTGTGGCACAGGAAATGGGGCTTCCTTTCATATATGTGAGATCTTCGAAAAAAGCACATGGCCTAGCAAACCAAATCGAAGGTGAATTAAGAGAAGGACAACAAGTGGTGGTAGTGGAAGATCTGATCTCCACCGGAAAAAGCAGCCTGAATGCGGTGGAAGCCATCCGTGAAGCTGGCGGAAATATAAAAGGCATGGCTGCTATTTTTACTTATGGATTGCCAATGGCCGATAAAAATTTCAAAGAAGCCAATTGCCCTTTATTTGCCTTGTCGAGTTATGAGATCATGATTAAAAAGGCGATTGAAAAAGAATACATTTCAGAAAAGGATAAAGATTCATTACTCGAATGGAAAAAAGATCCTCAAGCCTGGAGTGACACACACAAAACCGAATAATATGATCATCGCGGGAAAACCTACCAAAATTAACGCTGACAAGAAAAAAGTATTTGACTTTTTAAGTGATTTCAATCATTACGAGAAACTGATGCCCGATCAAATTGTGAACTGGGAATCGAATGAAGATGCCTGCTCGTTCACGATTAAAGGCATGACCAGCCTGGCGCTGAAATATAAAGACAAAACCCCTCATCACCTGATTGACATTGTGCCTGACGGCAAATCACCTATCAGCTTCAACCTTCGGATTGAACTTGAAGACGACAGCCTGAACGAGCAACATACCGTTGCCAGTGTAAAAATTGATGCCAACCTGAACCCAATGATGGCAATGATTGCCAAAAAACCACTGGAAAACCTTGTCAATATCATCGGTGAGAAGTTGAATACTGAATTTGATAAGTAATGGTTGTGCTTGAGGAGTAAGCAGGAAATTGCCATTTGTATTTTTGCCATTCACCTGCGCTGCCCTTCGATCCAACAAAGGGGATACTCCATGAATTTCAGTCTATTCATATTTTCGCCTCATCACCAAATTTCCATTCGCTTATATTTCACGTAAAGACGAGAAATTTTTAGCAACGCTCACAAAGAAATTCGACCCTGCCAACTGCGGACTGAAGACTGAATACTGATCAGATATCAAACTCAATTTCTTTAAAATTGTATTTTCTTTGCCTACCTGTTTCATCAATGATTAACAACTCGCCAAATTCTCCCATCCCGCTAATACGACCTGTAAATCTACCATTCAAATCTTTAAATGTGGCTAATTCATTAAAGCGGTATAAATGATTGAGATATTCCTGCTCAAGTATTTTCAGATCAGTTCTAAGCATGAGTTGTTCATAGCGCTTATTGATGCATGTCAGTAATTCGGTTAACAAGCTATCCAATTCCAAATCCTCATCAATAAAACTGATGATTGAGGCTGGGTTTGGCACTTCAGGTGGGAACTCCCTTTGATTTACATTAAGTCCAATACCAATGATGGCATATTCAAAGGCATTGCCAATAATCGTATTCTGTACCAATATGCCGCCAGCTTTTAAATCGTTGATATAAATATCATTAGGCCATTTAATATTAATTGTCTCATCCTTAATCAAGGTATGCAACAAATCGACGATAGCAAGTGAAACAAATTGTGTAATGACAAATTGCCGCGAGGGTAATATAAAATCCGGCTCAAGTATCAAACTGAAAGTTAAATTTTTACCTGGTTTAGTCAACCAGCTGTTGCTGTGGTATCCGCGTCCGTCAAACTGCTCATAAGCCAAAAATACCTCACCCTCTTTCGCCTTCTTATTCTGGCATAATTTAAAGGAATGTTTGTTGGTTGAGCCAACACGGTCTAAACGATGTATTTTAAATTTCATATCCAATTATAAAAATACAATTTGTTTCGACAACCTTCTTTAAAAGATGAAATAAAGTATTCATGCCTACGGCATTCTCCTATTTCTATTTTAGCTACTTTTGCACTGTATAAAAAGTACTAATTCATAACATATTAATGGCAAAAAAACGTCTCGAAAAAGATGACACATTAAGCATCCTGCAAGCAGTTGTTGAAGCAATGCAGGAAAAAAAAGCAAAAAAAATTATTAGTCTTGATTTAACGAAGATTAACAATTCGGTCACCAACTACTTTGTAATTTGCCACGCGCCCTCAAAAACACAAGTAGACGCAATTTATGACAATGTAATAAAAGTAGTCAGAGAACATTGTGCAACCAAAGCTTCTAATAAGGAAGGGATGGAAAATGCGGAATGGATTTTGATAGACTACTTCGATGTGGTGGTTCACATTTTCCTGGAAGACATCAGATCATTCTATCATCTTGAAGATCTGTGGGCTGATGCAATTAAAATGGAATATGAAAGCGCCGACTAATTCAATTTTATTTAGATCAAGACAGAATGGCAGAGCAAAAAAAAGATAATAACCCGCCAAAAAAAGAAAGCAATAACCCTTTCAACAAATTGACCGGGAAAGACCCGAAGAAACCAAAATTCAATTTTTACTGGATTTATGGCATACTCGCAGTAGTTTTTATTGGCATTCAGTTTTTAAACTGGGGCGGAACCGCCGAAAAAACAGACTGGCGTGCTTTAAAAGACATGCTTTACGAGGGTGATGTAGAGAAGATCATCCTTGTAAATAAGGAAACTGCCGAAATATACATCAAACCCGACCGCCTTAACCAGGAAAAATATAAGGATGTCAATAAAGACCAAAGTTTCGGTCAGCAAACCGCACATTACTATTACAATGTCGCTGACCCGGCCACTTTTATGGAAGATGTACAGGAAACACAGGAAGGCATGCCTGACCAAGTGTATGTGGAATCAGAAACGAGACACAATTGGGGCGGTGAAGTCCTAAGCTGGATTCTTCCGATAGCTATCCTTGTAGGACTTTGGTTTTTCTTTATGCGCATGATGAGCCGCGGAGGCGGAGGTGGCGGTGGCCAGATATTTAATATAGGAAAGTCGAAAGCCCAAGTGTACGATAAAACGACCAGCGTAAACATTACTTTTAAAGATGTAGCCGGACTGGCGGAAGCTAAGGTGGAGATAAAAGAAATTGTTGATTTCTTAAAAACACCTGACAAATATACCAAGTTAGGCGGTAAAATTCCACGGGGCGTTCTTTTAGTGGGCCCTCCGGGAACCGGAAAAACACTGCTGGCAAAATCCGTTGCAGGTGAAGCGCATGTGCCATTTTATTCTATATCGGGATCTGATTTTGTAGAAATGTTTGTAGGCGTAGGAGCCTCCAGGGTACGCGACCTGTTTAAGCAGGCAAAAGAAAAATCACCAAGTATAATTTTCATTGATGAAATTGATGCAATCGGCCGTGCCAGAGGTAAAAATATTGCTACCGGCGCCAACGATGAGAGAGAGAATACACTCAACCAATTGCTCACAGAAATGGACGGATTTGTGCCGAATTCAGGTGTCATCATACTTGCAGCCACAAACCGTGCTGATATATTAGACAAAGCTTTGTTAAGAGCCGGAAGGTTTGACCGGCAGATCTACGTAGAGTTACCAGATCTTGAAGAAAGAAAAGAAATTTTTAAAGTCCATATGCGGCCGCTGAAATTGGACAAAAGTGTGAGTGTGGATTTCCTGGCAAAGCAAACCCCTGGTTTTTCAGGAGCAGACATCGCCAATGTGTGTAATGAGTCGGCGCTGATTGCCGCACGTGCTAACCATAAAAAAATCATCAAGCAGGATTTTATGGACGCCATCGATCGTATTATTGGCGGCCTTGAAAAAAAGAACAAGATTATTTCTCCTAACGAGAAAAAAGTGGTGGCATTTCATGAAGCCGGACACGCATCCATTAGCTGGTTACTTGAACACGCCCATCCGCTAATCAAAGTTACTATTGTACCCAGAGGCAAATCACTTGGAGCAGCATGGTACTTACCCGAAGAAAGGCAGATTACTACTTATGAACAAATGCTGGATGAAATGACTGCCGCATTAGGAGGTCGTGCTGCAGAACAGGTCATTTTCGGTAAAGTTTCAACAGGTGCACTAAATGATCTTGAAAAGGTTACCAAGCAAGCTTTTGCTATGGTAGCTTACTTTGGTTTTAGTAAAAAAGTGGGAAACATCAGTTTTTATGATTCATCGGGGCAACAGGATTATGCTTTCAACAAACCTTTCAGTGAGAAAACCAATGAGATCATTGACACAGAAGTAAAGGAAATTGTGGAAATGTCGTATGAACGTGCTGTTAAGATATTGACAGAGAACAAGGAAGGCCTGGAAAAACTGGCCAATAAATTACTTGAGAAAGAAGTGATTTTTGGTGAAGACCTTGAAAATATTTTCGGGAAAAGACCCTGGGGCGATATCACAGAAATAATTAAGGATAATAAGGTTGTGAAAAAAGTTACAAGGCGTCCACGAAAAAAAGCAGTAATCAATAAGGAGGACGACCTTCTCAATCCAGAGAATAAAAAGGGTAAATCATAACAGTACTGTATGGAAGAAAGTACAACCAAAGAGAAAATCCTGAAAGAAGTTAGAAACGCACTGATCAGCAAGCAGGAGAACCCGTTCAAGGATGTCGATTTCAGCAAACCGGTTTACAAAGACTTGAAAGAACTCCCGGAAGTAGAATTTGCTATCCAGTTAAATGAAGCCGGGGGTGTTTTCATTTACTGCGAAAATGAAAAAGCGATAGCTGAGAATCTGAAGCTTTTAAAACAACAAAAGGGCTGGGATCATCTTTACAGTATTGATGAGCAGGTAGTGAAATTCCTGGTCAATGAAGGGATTAATGTAGATAATGACCCCGAGAATTTTATTGATCAGAAAATAGGTATTACACGCTGTGAGTATCTAATTTCAAGATTTGGCAGCGTCATGGTTTCTTCAGCAACACTTTCGGGCAGACGTATGTTTGCTTATCCTGAAGTGCATATTGTATTTGCAGCTGCCTCACAGGTGGTTCCTGAATTGAAAGACGCCTTGAAAAGTATGACTCAAAATTACAAGGGCAAATTTCCATCGCAAATCTCCATTATAACTGGCCCCAGCAGAACTGCTGATATTGAAAAAACCTTGGTAATGGGCGCTCATGGCCCCAGGGAGCTTTATGTTTTTATGGTAGAGAATTAAATTAAAAAAAGGAGCCTGCTTAGAAGAAACAGGCTCCAAGTTTAGTAAGTATCCCTACTATTTTACAATAACATTTTTTGTATACGTTTTACTTGCAGTACTGAATTCAACCAGGTACAAACCTTTTCCAAATTCTTTCATCTCCAATGTGAAGGTTGTATTTGGATTTTCATTCTCCCATACCAACTGGCCTTTAACATTGAATACACGAACGGATGTAAGCAATTTATCTGATTTAATTTGAAGCAAATTAGTTGTCGGATTCGGATACATCTTACAAAAAACCGATTCAAACTCATCCACGGAAGTGACTACCACATCCACAATATTTGAGGGGTCAGATTCCTGATCGTCGTACAAGGCAGTGATGTAATATGAATGCGTGGCTATTTCAGGATCCACATGTATAAATGTATCCTCTTCCTGATTTTCTGAAATTAATGAATAGGCACCTGAGTTTAGCGAATGATATACATTGTAGCCACTATAACCAGGTGTTGAAGGCGCATCCCAGGAAAGTGTGATATCCCCAGTGCCTTCATACTGAAAATCTAAATTTGAAGGTGGGGCCAGCAAAAACAGTTCTGTAATAATCACATTATCAAATGAGAAGAATGAAAATGATGTGCCTTCAAGGCGCCAGGCGAGATGCATATCATCGCCTTCATAAGTGGTAAGGTCAAAAGATTGCTGCTCCATTTCCGTTCCCGGGCTATATGATTCCAGTAATTCAAAGGTGTCAGGATCATCAGAATCAGACATGGTGCCTAAACTCAGACCGGGGTTCCCATTTTGTTCTCGTTCTCCAATATCAAAAAATAATGTTTCTCCCATCGATAAATCAATCTCTGGCGATACCAGTAAGATATCATTATTGGTGTCGCTTTGCCTGAAAAAAATCACTTTTCCGTTTGCCCAGAAAAGATAATCAGGATTTGTGGCATAGGTGGTCCAATCTGATGGGAGTTCTTCTCCAAAATCTTCAAAGAAATAAAAATCAGGCACACCCAATACTACATTTATAACAACATCCGAATCGACCACGGTCAGGTCTCCTTCAGCAGGAAAGAGGCCAGGTTTCTCAACTGTAAACCAGTAATCTCCAGGGAAAACACCTTCATATGTCGCTTGCCCGCCAAAACCAGTATATGCTGATCCATTTCCTTCCAGAAAAATCTCCGCATTAACCACGATGCCTCCATTGCTGTCATGCACATTAAATGTTACGTCATATGCTTCAAACTCACCTTCAAGGTCAGCCTGTTCCGACTGAAAAACCTCTTTATCTGTATCATTTTGAATAAAAACAATGACTGCCAAGTCATTCGGTTGTTCCATAAAAGTCAAAGCCATGTCATAACTCTCTGTCAAGGTTACGATATTTCCCGCTGTGAGCGCATCGAGGGTCGTACCAAAAGCATCGGGTAACATTTTCATCATGACATTAAAAAACTCGGTTTCACCATTTGATGCCACATTACCTACTGTTACTTTTTCAACAATTACGATATGCGCTTTCAAGCCAGCGGGATAGTTAATAAGGGGATTTATTTCCACTTCAATTGTTGCTATATAATCTTCATCTATCTCAGCCGTAACAATATTGAGTTCCATCGAGGTGGTTTGTGTAAGATAAGAATCGTAAATAGCCTGGGTTAAATCACCTGGATAAAGTGATTCAGAATTGATGAACATGGAAGGCACACCTGAAACACCATAATACGTTTTTCTCACACCTCCTTCGGCAGTATAATAAGGGTCGCCGCTACCCGGCCAGTTCATTTGATATTTAATTAAACTATGGGTCCCTTCATTAGCCATCAAAAGCGGGTCAAGAATAGCATTCGCGAAAGCGCATGGCCCACATGTGGAACTGGTAAATTCTTCATATAATGGTTTTAATGGAACCGTTTGAGCAAATGAGGCAATGCCAAAGGAAAATAAAACCAGCAACAACAATAATAATCCTGCATTTTTTCTCATAATGACGTGATTTAAATTTTGTAAAAGAATTAAATATCATATAAATATATGACACAAGTGCAAGCGATATGGTTGCATTTCAATGCTTTAATCACTCACAACCACTTCCAAATCAAAGGTTTTCAGAGCTTCTTTTTCGTTGTCATATTTTGGGCCAAATTCCATATATAATTTGGTTTTGCCCGGGGCTCTCGCTATAAATGTATAATGGTACACACCCGGACTTCCAATCCGGTCATCTTTCGGTGTAAAGGCTGCATCTTCCTTTTTCAGGATGATATTTTCATCAAATACCATTGTGCGCCATGTGTTTCCCGTACTCGGGTTACCAGGAAGTTCAATTATCAATACCTGGTTTACTTTCAAATTTACGGTTGATCCCGAATCAGCATAGGTAATACGCTTTTCCTTACATCCGTATTGAAATACCAACATTATCATAAAAAAAACAGTCAATAATTTTTTCATAAACTTTTTCATTGTGGTGGTGATTTATTTGTCTAAAATAAAATAATTCGTTCACTCTACATTCAAATGACACAATTCTTAATAACTTAAAAATTCCTGAAGCAAATGCTGGGTATATGCCGTGCCTTCTTTCTCAAACAGGGGCCTCAAATCCTCATGTCCCTTCTTCTGATAATACCAATTATGAACCAAACTTCTTACAAGCTCACCTTCTGGCCGTTTCCAGCCAAAACCGTCCGTTAATTCAAAGAAAGCAAATTCGGGAGCATAAGGGTTCATCATATCTTTGCTCCAACTGTAAGCATCAGCCGAAATACTAAGTTGCGCTAAAATGGTTGCCGGCAGGTCGTGGTTTGAAAATATCCGGCTCATTTCCTCACCTCTGAATTCCTCCCTAAGAGCACCGCCAGTTATCAATAATGGTATCTGATGGTATTCAAAACTGTTTAATGGGTAGCCTTTATAAGATAGATGTGAATGATCAGAAAAAACGAGGAACAGGGTATTTTCCCATAATTGAGATTGGGTCATTTCATTAAAAAAATCTCCTAAAGCTTTATCGGTATAGTACACCGAGTTTACAAATTTTTGCTCCACCTTGATCCAATCAATGGGACGGTCACCGGGATAATCATATGGTGAATGCGAACTCAGTGTGAAAACCGTACTGAAAAAAGGCTGTGTCATTTGTTGAAGGTCGTTCGCGTATCTTTCAAAAACAAACGCATCGTGCACCCCCAATTTGCCTCGGGGCAGATCGCTGTCAAATCCATCACCTTCAACAATCAACGTGAATTCGTTATAAACCAGAAAGGATTTTAAATTGCCATAGATAAGTTGACCACCAAAATAAAAGGAAGTAAAATATCCCTGTTCATTTAAATCTCTAACAAGGCTGGGGACTGCAGCATACTTTTCAGGATGATCTGACAAAGTAGTAAGGGGCAGTGCCGGGAGTCCCGCGAAGATACTCGCATTTCCTTGCTGTGAACGGTTTCCTGAAGCATAAAAATTCGTAAAAAGAAATCCGTCTTTTGCAAGTTTATTAAAATTTGGTGTAATACCCGGGTCTCCACCAAGAGGTCCGATTACATCAGCAGGCCAGCTTTCCAGCATTACAAAAACAATATTAGGCCGCTTATTTTTAGTTATTGAAATAGTGCTGTCCTTAGGCACATGATGCATCTCTTCAACCAACTTCCTGGCCTCCAAAGCATCCATTTTCATAAAAGGTGTTAGTTCGCTTGCATTGGTATGGTTTAAAAAACTGAAAATAATATTATAACCAGGGTTTACTGCCGCGATATTTAAAATATTATGATTTGAAAAGTAAGAATTACTGGCTGTAATCGGAATTTCACTTATACCGCCCCGTATGGCAAGAAAAAGAAATACGGATACAATTGACGGTAAGAAAAGTCGAAAAACTACACTTGAATTCTGACCTGTCCCTTTCACAAACCTGTTGAAAAACCGTTTATATAAAAAGATAAATAAAGCACACTGGGCAATTAGAATAAAAAGCAGTATCAGGAAATTTGAGTTCTGTATCGAATTCATCACCTCATCAGGGCGCTTCAGGTATAGCAGGGCTTTGTATGAAAGCTTTGTATTCCATTCTTCAAAAAGCCCGACCTCACCCACTGATATCAAGGTGTACACAACAATGACAATTGAAGTATAAATAATATTCAGTTTGTCAAGCCATTTGTATTTTAAAAATAATTGGATCGAACCTATTAATAATGGCACCACAAGTATGTAGGCAGTCGTTGATACATCAACTTTGAATGCATGTGGATACACTGAAAGCACTTCGATAAAAGAAATAGCTTCCCGGCTTATTGACCGCCAGTACCATAGGAGAAAAAGGGTTCGCTCAAACGTGAACAATAACAGCCAAAATATAAGCTGGCTAAACAAAGACTTCAAGAAATGTTTCATCTATTTGTATTCAAAAGCAAAAGTATTAATTAAGAAAGAAAAGACCGCAAAATAAAAACAGTTATCATCAAATTGTAACTTTGTAAAAAAAACACATGGGCATTCAAAGTAACCTAACTGATTTCCGTAGTAAATTACCACCGAACGTGAAACTTGTTGCAGTTTCAAAAACCAAACCGGCTCTGATTATATCAGAAGCATTAAAAACTGGCCATCGCATTTTCGGAGAAAATAAAGTACAGGAACTTACTGATAAACAGGCACAATTACCAGCAGATATAGAATGGCATTTTATAGGGCACCTGCAAAGAAACAAAGTGAAATTTATTGCCCCGTTTGTTGCAATGATACATGCAGTTGATAGCTTAAAACTACTTGCTGAAATAAATAAACATGCATTAAAAAACGAGCGTATAATTGATTGCCTGCTGCAATTTCATATTGCAAAAGAATCGACAAAATTTGGCCTTGATTATGATGAAGCAATTGAATTGCTAGAAAATGACCATTTTAAAAGCTTTAAAAATATCAGGATAACTGGCGTGATGGGTATGGCTACTTTTACGGAAAACATGTCACAGGTAAGAGATGAGTTTAAATTATTAAAAAAATATTTTGACAACCTGAAAAAGAAGTATTTTTCTGACGCTTCTGAATTCAGGGAAATATCCATGGGCATGTCGGATGATTACCAGATCGCCATCGAAGAAGGAAGTACCATCATCAGGGTGGGTACAAAAATTTTTGGCGAAAGGAACCACATCTAACATGATGATTACATTTTTTTATAAAAATTATGTTGACATATATTTTATTTATTGTTGGATTTATTGTGCTCATTGCAGGAGCTAATTGGCTCATTTCAGGTGCTTCATCCATCGGTTTACGGTTCGGGCTTTCGCAACTCATTATCGGCCTGACCATTGTGGCCATCGGAACTTCATTGCCCGAATTTGTGATCAATGTTTTTGCCAGTATTAACGGTAATACGGATCTTGCCATGGGGAATGTGATTGGAAGCAATATCACAAATACTCTTCTGGTTGTTGGCGTGGCAGCCATCATCTTTCCGATAAAAGTGCAACAGATCATCAGTAAAAGAGATATCTGGTTTAACCTCCTGGCATCTATAATGGTGTTGTTGCTTGCCAACGATTTTATTCTTGGCCGGACGAATAATCAACTCAACCAGATCGACGGCCTTATATTGCTGTCTGTTATGGTATTTTACCTCTATTTGTCTTTTTTCAAAGGTGTACCAGCAACAGTGAATGATAGTGAACAGCCACATATGTTACCTTTATTTAAGTCCATAGTTTTTATTCTGTTGGGTGGATTGGGATTATTTTTAGGTGGCAAATGGATTGTCGAAGGTGTTTCGCAGCTTTCAGCTGACCTGGGCACTTCCGAATCGGCGTTGGGCTTAACCCTTATTGCCGGCGCTACTTCCCTTCCCGAACTGGTTACAACCATCATCGCGGCTCGTAATAAAAATACAGATATCGCTTTCGGCAATGCCATCGGATCCAATATTTTCAATGTATTTCTGGTACTAGGCAGCAGTGCCCTAATCAAACCTATACATTTTGAACTGGCCATGAATGTACACATTGGCATGCTGGTGCTCTTCAGTTTTCTGCTGATGCTATTTATAAATACCGGTAAGGCCAAAACAACTATTTCAAGAAAAGAAGGCATTTTACTTCTATTCGGATATTTTTGCTTTCTTTACTATTCCATTTATGTAAATTAAGCAAGCAAATGAAATTTACAACCATCATACTAGCGCTGCTGGTTATACCCGCATTGACGTCTGAAATTATTGCTCAAAACAGCGGTTATGGACTCATTTTCGACAGCAAGTTTAAAATTCCCGAAACCAATACCAGGAAATCATCGATTGCTAAGTGGAACAATAAACTACGTGAAAATGGAAATAGTTCCCCTAATAGGTTTGGCGTAAGTATACATTCTTTTTTTTATAACCAGGATTTTTATGGTACAGAGCTTAGAATGGTTGGTGAAGTTGAAGGTGAGTATGCGCCCATTCCGGTTTCCATTATAGTTGATTCTATGTATCAGAATACTTCTGTAATGGAATTTAAAACCCAAATCAGACCTAACATATGGGTACTTCCATTCTTAAATATATACGGAATTGTTGGATACACAGCCGGACAAGTAACGCCTAATATTACTGTTACTCAATTTACTGTGGAAATCATTAATGAAGCAGATACGACCCATATTCCATTCGATACTTCTTTCAGCATCACAGAAAAACCAGTATTTCACGGACCTTCATTTGGCGTGGGTATGACACTCTCACTTGGCTTTTCAAGGTTTTTTTTAATTGTCGACTACAATTTTAGCATGTCAAATCCTTTGCAAGTAGAAACTATACTGAATAGTCTTTTGATCGCACCTAAATTTGGTATGCTTTTCGGAAATAAAAGTGGGCAAATGAAAAGCGCTTTGTGGATTGGTGCGATGGGTTACTACAATGACCAGTTTTTTAGCGGTAAGCTTGACGTAAGAGATATTTATAAAGGGCTTGAGGAGTTTACTGGCAGATACATAGACTACCGGGGTGATGTAAAAGCATACAAAGGGCAACAATGGAATTTTATATTCGGAGGTTCATGGATGTTTAATGAGTATAACAAGCTTTCATTTGAAGTAGGTGTGTATCCACGAATGCAAGCAAGCCTAACTTTTAATAGAAGTTTTTAGTACGACAATAAGCAGTAGGATTGCCAGCTCAAATAGGCCTTGTTTCTATGTATTGGCATAAGGTATATGGGAATACCGGGACAAACTTCATATTCCTAAAATTTATTTCCTATTGTGTCAGCCTATTATTAGGACGAGACATCTTTTCGCGAGTTCTAACACCATACCCCTCGTTCCTTTTTTTACCCTTCCTTTTCTCGCCACTTAAAAATACTTTCTAATGAATACGTTCATATATCACAAGGACGACTTGGTAGCGATTTTTTTATTGTTATTTTATTAACAAATATTTGCATCCTACAGTGAAGCCATTTACATTTGCACTGTTATAAATTTCACAGCATCCATAATGGGAAAGCAGCAAACTTTTAAAAATCTTCCTCATAAGACAATTGAACGTTTAAGCCAGTACAGGCGGGCGCTCCTTTTGTGTCTGAGCAATGGAAAAACACATATTTTTTCTCACGAAATTGCTAAAATACAACACATTACGTCGGTTCAGGTGCGCCGCGACTTGATGCTTATTGGGTATTCAGGCACCTTAAGAAAAGGTTACAATATTCAGGAACTTATTGATTTAATAGGAAGCATTATTGACAGTGAAGAAGGGATCAATGTGGCTATTATCGGGATGGGAAACCTGGGGCGCGCCCTGATCAATTATTTTACAGGCAAACGGCATAAACTGGAGATTGTGGCCGGATTTGATACGAATCCTGATAAAATTGGGAATACATTTAGCGGTGTGCAGTGCTATTCGGTAACAGAACTCGAAAAAGTCATCAGGAAAAAGCATATTACGGTGGGTATTATTACCGTGCCTGCAGAACAAACTACCGAAACCGCCAGGGCGCTTGTGAAAGCCGGTATAAAAGGCATTCTAAATTATACACCAAAACCGGTAGATGTACCCGACGATGTATACCTTGAAGAATATGATATGATTACCACTCTTGAAAAGGTGGCTTTTTTTGTGAAAATGTCTGACGAATAAATTGTAGTAATTAGACGATCGTAATTCTGGTTCCACCATTATCAACACCCAACAAGGTAGTTTCTGTAATAATGGTATCTTTTCCACTTCTTTCAACAAAATGAATGGCTGCCCTGATCTTTGGTCCCATACTTCCTTCACCAAATTGACCTTCATCCAAATATTTCTTGGCTTCAGCGATGCTCATCCTATCGATGGTTTTTTCCTGAGGCGTATTAAAATTTAAACAAACTTTTGGTACATCAGTCAATATAAAAAGCTTGTCAGCCCGTATCTGTGAAGCCAGCAATGCAGAGGCTAAGTCTTTGTCTATCACGGCATCAATTCCCTGGAGCTTATTTTCCGCTTCATAAAAACAGGGTATTCCGCCACCGCCAACAGCAATTACAATATGGCCTTCACGGGCGATTTTTTCAATCGACATCCGGTTGAAAATTACCAAAGGTGTGGGTGATGCGACTACCTTTCGCCAACCGCGACCTGCAGCGTCTTCGCGGAAAGTATAGTTATTATTATTTTGCATCATCACGTCAGCTTCTTCCTTTGAGAAGAAAGGGCCAATCGGTTTGGTAGGATTTTGAAATGCCGGGTCATCTTTGTTAACGAGCACCCTTGTAATTATTGAAATAATATCCCTGTCCAGGTCCTCCTCAAGCAATACATTTCTCAATTGTTGCTCTAGCAAGTAGCCAATAAAACCTTGAGAATAAGCTACATTTACATCCAATGGCATATCTGGTATACCGTATTGCTTATAACCTGCCGTATTGGCTAACAAAATATTACCCACCTGCGGACCGTTTCCGTGAGTAACCACAAGGTTATAATCGCGGTTTATCAATTTTACCAGATTTTTACTCGCTTTATATGCATTATCTTCCTGCTCATCAATGGTGCCTTTCTGACCCGCTCTTAAAAGCGCATTTCCGCCAAAGGCTACAACAGCTAACTTACTCATAACCAAAATTTTTAAAAAAGGATTGCAAAGTTAATACAATTTTGAGTTATGTTGTGATTTATTTAACAATTAACAAACTTATGTCTGCATTTAGCGGAAGTCTCAGCCTATAATGCCTTGACCTGCACAATGTCAAATTCCACATTTGTTTTGGAAACCTAATTTGACTAATTTGCAGCAATTATCCATGCCTATTGATGATGACAAACGACAACCTGCACAAGGCAAGTTTTAAAAATATTACCGGCTTTATTCTTGCACCCTTAGTTTTCATTCTAATTCTTCTGTTTGGTAATCTTGAACCCGGCAATCCACAGGCTACTTATACTTTGGCAATTGCGCTGCTCATGGCCATTTGGTGGATTACTGAAATAATTCCTCTTGCTGTTACAGCCTTGCTTCCGGTGGTGTTATTTCCACTTTTTGGCGTGATGAATGGCAAAGAAGTGTCGTCTACCTATTTCAACCATGTGATCTTTCTTTTTATCGGCGGCTTCCTTGTAGCACTGGCCATGCAAAAATGGAATTTACACAAGCGAATTGCTTTACGAATTCTAATGGTAACCGGCTCAAGCCCAGCCCGCATTTTACTTGGTTTTATGTTCGCTACGGCCTTTCTTTCAATGTGGATTTCCAATACAGCCACAGCCATGATGATGGTGCCCATACTTCTTTCTATTATCAGCAAACTGGAAGATTATCTGGATAAGAAGGAATTATCTAGATACTCAATTGGATTGCTGCTGGGCATTGCATACAGTGCTTCGGTAGGTGGTATAGCCACATTAGTAGGCACTCCACCGAATCTATCTTTTGCCAGAATATTTCAGATCATGTTTCCACACGCACCGGAGATCAGCTTTTCCGATTGGTTTCTATTCGCACTTCCCATATCCGTAATATTTTTTGTTATTATCTGGGTGTTTCTGTACTTCGTTTACCGGCCACACACTTCCCTGGAAAATATGAAAGGAATAGATTTTAAAGCCCAATATCGTGCACTTGGACCCGCTGGTTTCGAAGAAAAAATAATCCTTATCGACTTTGTCGTGCTGGCCTTATTATGGTTGACTAGGAGTGGCATCAGCCTTGGGGAATTCAACATACCCGGATGGAGTGCACTATTTCCCAATCCTCATTATTTGAATGACGGCACAGTGGCTATTTTTATGGCGATCATTTTGTTTTTAATACCTTCAAAAGGCATTCAGAAATCCAGGATCATGGATTGGAAGACGGCCGGTAAAATCCCCTGGAACATTGTACTGTTATTTGGGGGCGGATTTGCCCTTGCCAGTGGATTTAAAGAATCGGGATTATCCCTATGGTTTGGCGAGCAGTTAAGCACCCTGGGCACCTGGCATCCATTGTTCATCATCATTGCTATTTCATTAACCATGACCTTTTTAACGGAGCTCACCTCCAACACCGCCACAACCGAAATGCTGCTGCCCGTATTGGCAGGATTATCAGTCACTATTGACATCCACCCTTTGCTCTTCATGTTACCGGCCACCATCAGTGCTTCGATGGCATTTATGTTACCTGTAGCCACACCACCCAATGCCATTGTATTTGGTTCAGGAAGGATAAGCGTAATGGATATGGCAAAAACCGGTTTCATACTCAATTTAATCGGTGCCATAATTATTACTTTTGTGACCTACTACTGGGGTACATATATCTTTGGAATTGATTTAAGCACCATGCCGGATTGGGCATTTATGGAATAATGAACACAGAAAAGGCACCACAACAAAAAGCATATCTATTGGCATTAGTAGCCGTAGTATTTTGGTCAACTATGAGTTCGGCTTTTAAAATTACCTTGCGCCATATTCCTTTTGACCAACTACTTATGTGGAGCTCACTCATGGGTGTGATCGTATTATTCACAATAAACCAGGTAAGTGCCAAACGCCTTAAAATTTCTGATATAAATGGTAGAGCCCTGATGTCGTCTGCTATAATGGGCTTGTTCAATCCGTTTTTGTATTACCTCGTTTTATTTAAGTCGTACGAACTGCTGGAAGCCCAGATTGCAGGCACCTTAAATTATACCTGGCCTATTGCATTGGTCTTATTATCGATTCCATTTTTAAAACAAAAAATAAGCGGGCTCAGTTTGGTGGCTATTTTTATAAGCTTCATAGGAATTATTATTATTTCAACGAAGGGAAATATTACAGATTTAAAAGGTACGGATCCTTTAGGCGTTTCGCTTGCAGTAGGTAGCGCTTTTTTTTGGGCTATCTACTGGATCCTTAATATGAAGGATAAACGCGAAGAGACTGGAAAAATTATGTTCAACCTGGTTTTCGGATTTCTTTATATTTTCATTTATATGCTTATTTCAGGCGTGAAATTAAAGTTTCCAGGAACATCTGCATTCATAGGAATTATCTATATAGGCATGTTTGAAATGAGCATTACATTCGTAATATGGTTGAAAGCTCTCAATTTATCAAGCGACACGGCCAAAGTAAGTAACCTGATTTATTTGTCGCCTTTCCTGGCATTGTTTATCATCCATATGGTCGTGGGCGAAGAAATACATGTTTCAACTGTAATCGGACTGGTATTTATTGTTGCCGGTATTATTTTCCAACAAATGTTGGGACGAAGAAGAAAACGACTTAAATAACAGCTATAAATGAACCTGGATATTGTATTAAAACAAGTAATTCTACTGGTAAAAGAAACCGGTCATTTTATTGCAGACGAAGCAAAAAAAATATCGACTTCCGACATTGAAGTGAAAGGTTTCAATGACTTTGTCACTCACGTGGATATAGAAGCAGAGCAGAGGCTTATCAAAGAATTAAAAAAGATGACCCCGGATACCGGGTTTATAGTTGAAGAAGACCGATCACAAAAAAAATCAAAGGAATATAACTGGATTATTGACCCCATTGATGGCACTACCAACTTTATCCATGCCATCCCGGTATACGCTATATCGATAGCACTAAGTTATAAAGATGAAATAGTTTTGGGGATCGTATATGAAATAAATTCTGACGAATGCTTTCATGCCATTAAAGGCGGCCGGGCTTTTTTAAATGATCAAGTTATTTCTGTTTCAATGCATAATAAACTCAGCGATGGGCTTATTGCTACCGGATTTCCATATAATGATTTCTCGAAGATTGAGCCTTATCTTGCCTTATTTAAGGATTTGATGCAAAGTTCACGAGGTATCCGCAGGCTCGGTTCTGCTGCTGTTGACCTTGCATATGTAGCATGTGGACGGTTCGATGTATTTTATGAATATAGCCTGAAACCATGGGATGTAGCCGCCGGTGCTTTCATAGTGCAACAGGCTGGTGGCAAGGTAAGCGATTTCCTTGGAAAATCTGATTACATCTACGGGCAACATATTATCGCTACCAACAATTTATTGCATGATGATTTCATCAGGAAAGTACAGACCTACTTTATTTGATAACTTTTGCATTGCCGCAGCATATTTTTTAGTATAATTGTATGTTCTACATTCCGATAGATTATGGCCAATAATATTAAGGCAGAAAAACAGAAAGACAGCCCAACCAGGAGTATTCTTAAAGCATTTAGCTGGCGTTTCATTGCGTCGGGTGCTACCTTTATCATTAGTTTCGTGATCTTTAGGCAATACACCACAAAAACCTATTCTGAAATACTGGAAACGGCTTCTATTATAACTATCGTCGATATTGTCGCTAAGCTGATTCTATATTATTTACACGAAAGGCTTTGGACAAATGTAACCTGGGGTAAGTACTGGAAACGCCAGGCATGGAAAAGGAGATATCGAAAACTGCATAAAACCAATTCAAATGAATAAATATTCATTCGCATATTATATCAGGTTCATTTGGGTGATATTTTTTGCTGCCATCAGCATACAAATGCAAGGGATTGAAACCGATTCAGCCAGGCAGAAAAAAGTCTATATTTTCGATATTAAGGAAATGATCGCACCGCCGGTTTGGCGGACTACCAAACTGGCCATGGAAGCAGCCGCTGATCAGAAGGCGGATGTGATACTCATCCATATGAATACCTATGGTGGCACACTGGATGATGCGGATTCAATTCGTACAAAAATTCTGAACTCACGAATTCCGGTATATGTGTTTATTGATAAAAATGCAGCCTCAGCAGGCGCACTCATTTCAATTGCATGCGACAGTATTTATATGGCACCCGGCGCCAATATCGGGGCTGCTACTGTTGTAAACCAGCAAGGTGAGCAGATGCCTGATAAATATCAATCCTATATGCGCTCGATGATGCGCTCTACGGCTGAAGCAAAAAACCGGGATGTAGATATCGCGCAGGCCATGGTCGATCCGAAAGTTTATGTTGCCGGCATCAGCGATTCAGGGCAGGTACTAACTTTCACTGTGTCCGAAGCCATCAAATTTGATTTTTGTGAAGCCAAAGTAAATAGCATTGAGGAACTGCTGGAACGAACCGGCAATAAGGACAGTGAAATTATAAGACACCAGTTGTCAGCTTCCGATAAAATAATTGGCTGGCTGATCAACCCTATTGTAAGTGGCATATTGATCATGATTATCGTTGGTGGCATTTATTTCGAATTGCAAACTCCCGGTATTGGATTCCCTATTGCAGCGGCAACTATGGCGGCTCTTTTATATTTTGCCCCATTGTATATTGAAGGCCTGGCTAACAACTGGGAGATATTGATATTTGTAGTAGGTCTTATTTTAATTGCGGTCGAAATTTTTGCAATACCCGGCTTCGGTGTGGCCGGTATACTCGGCATTGTTTTAATGGTAAGCGGATTAACGCTTAGTATGGTCGATCAAATAGGCCCCGGTACATTTGATTATGACCTGTCGAAACTTGTAAAGGCATTTTTCATTGTGATCATTGCATTTTTTGTTTCCATTGTGGGATCCATTGCCATGAGCAAACAGCTTTTTACCACAAACCGTTTTGGCAACCTGGCACTGGCAAAAACGCAGGTCACTGGCGAAGGTTATTCATCTGCCACAACTGCATATAAAGAAATGCTGCATAAATCAGGTGTTTCACGGACTATTCTCAGGCCGGCGGGTAAAATTGAAATCGATGGCGATCTGTATGATGCGGTTGCCTTAACCAGTTATATTGATAAAGGCGAAAAAGTAATCGTGGTAGATTATCATAATGCACAACTTGTAGTTAAAAAAGCATAAAAGTGGAAAAACGAATAGAAGTAACCAGAGAAGATATTACCAAATTGAAGGTAGATACCATTGTAAATGCTGCCAACAGCAGATTGCTTGGTGGTGGTGGCGTTGATGGTGCCATACATCGTGCGGCAGGACCGGAACTGCTGGAAGAATGTAAAACCCTGAATGGCTGCCAGACAAGCGAAGCTAAAATTACCAATGGCTATAATTTACCTGCCAGATACGTGATTCATACCGTAGGACCCGTTTGGCGGGGTGGCAAATTCAATGAAGCTGAAATGCTAAGAGATTGTTATAAAAACAGTTTGCAATTGGCACAGCTGAACGGCTGTAAATCCATTGCTTTTCCAAATATCAGCACAGGCATCTATGGATTTCCAAAACATGAAGCCGCTGAAATTGCCGTGAAGACAGTTATGGATTTTATGCAATCCAATAAAATTCCTGAAAAAGTATATTTTACTTGTTTTGAGGAGCCTAATTACCTTATATACAAGGAATTGTTAGACTAACTGCCCTTTTTCGAACACTACATTCTGAACAGAATATGTGGTAATATTTTATAACCTTGGAATGGTGAACATAATATTGGTTTACCTATCACCCTTGTAAATTCCTGCCACAAACGGTTTAGTGAAAATTAAGAAGTTGTCAATTCCTGATTTGAACCTGGCCGAATATCGACCTGTAGAATTAATGAACAAGAAGCTGTGATGATTGTTAAATTGATAAGCGACACCACGGCATAATATCGTAGACAAAGAGAAATAAAATGAGAAGTATACATAAAATAATACCTGCGCAGAAAGTAAATATGGGAGGTATATATTTTGACCAACCTTTGCCAACTGCCGGCATTGATCAAATAGACCCGTTTATCCTTTTGCATCACTGGAATAAGAGAATTGAAGGGGGAGGTAGCCAGAAAAATCAAGGCGTAGGGCCACACCCACACAGGGGTTTTTCACCCGTTACACTCATTTTTAAAGGCGGCGTGCATCACCAAGACTCAAGAGGAAATAACAGCGTTATAATGGAAGGTGGTACCCAATGGATGAACAGCGGTATGGGTATCGTGCATAGCGAAAGGCCAACTAAGGAACTTGTTGAAAAAGGTGGCGATTTTGAGATCATCCAATTTTGGGTTAATGCGCCCACCAAACATAAAATGGATGAACCCTCCTACCAACCACTTTCAAATGAAGATACCCCCTTTTTCAAATCGGAAGATGACAAAATAAAAATTTCTGTTGTCGCCGGAGAAGTCAACGGGATCAATGGCCCTATCGTGACAAACAGTCCACTAATTGTGCTAAATTTAGCCATTGAAGAAAGAGGTCAGGTATCAATTCCCCTTCCTGAAAATTATAATGCGATGCTATATCAATTGTATGGATCACTTATGCTAAATAACGAAAGAGCAACCACAGCTAAAGACATGGTTTGGTTTAATAACGACGGAAAAAGCATCGCTATTGAAGGAATGGAAAGCACTCGAGCAATTCTTCTGGCAGGAGAACCTATAAATGAAGAAATAACCATTTATGGGCCTTTTGTTATGAATACACAAACGGAAATTATGGAAGCCATGCGCGATTATCAAATGGGTAAAATGGGCATATTGATTGAAGAATTTGACGAATAACAATTACATATAATTACTTACTAAAAGAATACTATTATGGAAAAAGGAAAAATTGCCGGCAGAACGCCACAAATTGTAGGACTTGAAGAAGGGAAAGCATATGCATGGTGCTCGTGTGGCTTATCATCGAATCAGCCTTATTGTGACGGATCGCATAAAGGTACAAGTTTCAAACCACACATATTCAAGGCAGAAGAAAGCAAGAAAGCGGCCCTTTGTATGTGCAAGCAAAGCGATAACCATCCTTATTGTGATGGTAAACATGCGAAACTTGATTAACCGTTTCTTCATTTTCGACTTTGTGCTTATTGATATACATCAACGCCTCGTGGTAAATGACACCGTTTCTGAATAAAACTTTACATATCCTAAAATCTTTAGGCTGTTTTTTGTTAAATTTGAGACTTTAAAAAATTCCGAACTTATTTAACAAATATTCAATTCTTCGATATGAAAAAAGTCTTTATTCTTACCCTCGGTTTCCTGTTAACTTACCAGTTTTCAATTGCACAAATACCAGCCCAGTTTGATTTACGCGACCTTGATGGCCAAAACTATGTAACCAGTGTTAAAAACCAGCAAGGAGGCACATGTTGGACGCACGGCAGTTGGGCCTCGATGGAGGGCAACCTGCTAATGACCGGTATTTGGGAAGATGAAGGCGAAAGTGGCGAACCAGCATTGGCCGAATACCACCTCGACTGGTGGAATGGCTATAATGAATATTTCAACCAGGATTTGGACCCGCCTTATAATAATGGTCAGGGACTTGAAGTGCATATGGGAGGCGATTACCGCGTAACAACTGCTTATATGTCTAGGCTGGAAGGCGCGACCAGAGAAATTGATGGCAATTCATATAACAGCCCCCCGCAACGTTTCAGTACTGATTATCATATCTATTACGCAAGAGACGTGGAATGGTACACTGCAGGTGAAAACCTGGAAAATCTTGATCTGATTAAATCCAAGGTTATGGAATATGGTGTGATGGCCACCTGTATGGCGTATAGCAGCAGCTTCATTAATAATAGTTACAACCACTACCAGCCACCTTCCAACAACATGGACCCAAATCACTCGGTGGCTATCGTTGGATGGGATGATAACAGGGTGACACAGGCACCAGAACCAGGCGCATGGATTGTTAAAAACAGTTGGGGAACCGGTTGGGGATATAACGGATATTTCTGGATTTCCTATTACGATAAACATGCCTGTCAGAATCCTGAGATGGGTGCCATTTCATTTTATAATGTCATTCAATCAGAATGGGATACCGCTTATTACCATGATTATCATGGCTGGCGTGATACCCTGGAAGGCGTTAACGAAGCTTTTAATGCTTTTACAGCAACCGAACATGAAGCCATTACAGCAGTCAGTTTCTTCACGGCAGAAAATAATGTGGATTACACGGTAAGAATATATGATGATTTTGATGGAACAACCCTCAGTAATCCACTGGATGAAGTAACCGGAAACCTTGAATTCTCAGGATTACATACCATTGACCTGAATGATGAGGTGAATATATTTAGCGGAGATGATTTTTATGTGTACCTGAATTTGTCTGATGGCGGTTTTCCATACGACCGGACCTCAGATGTACCGGTATTACTTGGAGGTGACAGCCGTGTGATCGTTCCTTCTGCAGCCAGCGCGGGCGAAAGCTACTACAACGACGAAGGAGCCTGGAAGGATTTCTACGAATATATTGATGATTCAGGTTTCGAACAAACCGGCAATCTATGCATCAAAGCGTTGGCCATTCATGATCCGACACTTTCGACACCTTCATTTGATGATAATGATCAAAATATGCTGGAAGGTAACTACCCGAATCCTTTTAATGACCATACGACCATCAGCTACAAATTAACCGGTGAATCTTCTGTAAAGCTTTACGTTTACAATGCAATGGGACAAGTGATTTTACAGGCTGATGAAGGCATAAAACAAACCGGGCATCATATCTATCGCATAGATGCAACTCAAATTGGAAAAACCAATTTCAACGCAGGCGTTTACTTTTATTCGATCGAGATCAATGGACAAAGAGTCGCGACGAGAAAAATGATCAGGAAATAATTATTTGAAAACAACTGAATGCCGAGAAATAAAGAATTCAAGTTTCCGGTTACCGTTTTGATAGGGAGCGAGATTGACAACCTCAGGAAGATATCACGTAATACGCATATTGATACCGGATTTTTAAACAAATACAGGGCTACAATGGCCGTGAGCGCCATTTTAACTGCATTTAGCAGGTTTGAGAGTAGCTGGAATGCGAAACAACTGGAAAAAGTACAAATAACCAAAGCACCTATTTTTATTGTGGCCTTTTGGAGAAGCGGCACTACCCTGCTCCACAATCTGCTTTGCCAAAATCCTGAATTTGCTTTTGTTTCTACTTTTCAAACGGTTTTCCCGAACCATACACTTTCCAATCAATGGTGGCTAAAACACGTGGCCTCTCCATTTTTACCGGAATACCGACCTGCCGACAAGGTGAAATTTGAATGGGAGAATCCGCAGGAAGAAGAACTTGCCCTGGGTAATATGCAGGAAACCAGTTTTTATAATTTCATGTATTTTCCGAACGATTTTAAGGAATATGTGGAAAAAGGATTGTTGATCGACGGCCTATCAGATGACGAACTTAAAACATGGGAAGATGCGTATTGCCGGCTCATTAAAACAGCTTTAATAAACTCAGGTGGTAACCGTTTTATCTCTAAAAATCCGCCCAACGCATTCCGGATCAAACAATTTCTTAAAATGTTCCCTGATGCGAAATTCATAAACATTACCAGGAATAAAGATGAAGTGATCTTTTCATTCAAGCGTTTTATGATTGAGGTGCTGAAAGGCACTGCTTTGCAGGATTTTGAACCCGACATGATCGACAAGCGCACAAGAGAGCTGTATGCGTTATATTTGGAACGTTACAATGCCGACAAGCACTTAATTCCAAAAGGAAATCTTGTAGAGATTGATTACCACGAATTTGTAGACCATAAAATCGAAGGCATCAAACATGTGTATGAATCATTGAACCTTGATGGATTTGAAGCATCATTACCCAATATTGAGCAATACCTCGAAGAAACCAAAGACTTTCAGCCCTGGAACCACCGGAAAATGCAAAAGATAAAGCATTAGGTCATTTCCTGACAGGTATGAAATTATCCATCGACTGACACACGAGAGCAGCGAATTGTGAACCTTCACTCATCATTTTCTGAATTTGTTGTTCTGTTATTTTTTTAAGATCACTGATTAAGTCCTGATCAATGATGGCGTTCACAATACCGGCCGTATAGGCATCTCCTGCGCCAATAGTGCTCACAGCTTTTATTTTATCCGGCACAAACCACTGTTCCATATCTTTATAAAATGCCGCACTCCCCTTCTCTCCTGATGTGATGAAGATCAATGCCTCCCTGTTTATTCTGCAGAGGGCATTTTTAATTTCTGTTAAAGAAGTTAATTTAAAGATATTATAAAAATCTTCATCCGAGCCTTTTATTATATCGGCAAACGCCAGGTTTTTCAGCAGCATTTTTTTGCTTGCTTTCTTTTTAAGCTGGTGGTTATGCCTCACATTCGGATCATATACAATAAATGCCCCTCCCCTCTTCGCCGCATGTAAACAGGCATCAATCTCTTTTTCTATTTCCGGGTCACGGGAATACATCGAGCCGAGAATCAACATGTCATTTTCAGTAAAAACACGAGGCAAAGTAAGCGACCGGATTTCTGGGTAGGCTTTTTGAAAAGTATAACTGGGCTTCGAATTTTCATCCAGTGTAGCCAACGCTTTTGAAGTCTTAGCATTTTCGTAGATGGCTATAAGTTCTGTTGATACACCATTCTCATAAAGAAATGCCATCAACTGCCTTCCGGTTGGGTCATCGCCTATTTCTGAAACCAGGGATACTGCTTTTCCTGACCTGCCCAGGGAAACAGATACATTCAACAATGAGCCACCCGGTTTTGACACCGTTTTGCCATCAGGCATGCTGATCACGTCCATCAAAGATTCGCCAAGGGTGTAAATCATTTTATAGATTTTGCTTTTCAAAAGTAATTTTTAACAATGAAATTTACGTTTGTTTATCAGATTAATTTGTAATCCTTTAAATTTGCGGCTTCATCTAAATTCGACCCATGCATTTCAGATCATTTATATTTTCAATTTTTATTTTCATCTCAGCTACTGCCTTCTCCCAGGATAACAACTCCTTTTTTTCTGTTGGATCAGGTGTTTCCATTCCGGTTGGTACCTATGGAGGTACTACTTATGATGAAAGCTGTTATACAACCACAGGCATCAACCTGAATGTGGAGGGTGCCTGGTATTTCCTGCCCTACCTGGGAATTGGCGCGCAAATTGGTTACAACCTGCACCCGGTAGATGTGCGTGCGCTGGGATATGGACGGGTTCAGAATGATCCTTTTTTATTGGATGTGTCCACCAGGTCAGAAGCATACCAGATGATCACCGGCGGGATTGGCCCTTATGCTTCGTGGAATTTCTGGAAGGATCTGTCGTTGCATGGTAAAGTACTGGCAGGAATGATCTTTGGGAAAACGCCATACCAGGTCTTTGAGCCGGAGTATTTCCTGACAGGACCACGTTATGAGGTTAAAACCTCAGCCCGGGATTATGGATTCATCGTAATTCCCGGCATCGGATTCCAATACAAGGTTTCACCCTGTATCGGCTTAAAAATCGACAGCGAATTTTACTACCGTGAAATGATTTATGGATTTAAAACAGGCAGCGGTGTAAGAAACGATTACCGCACAACAAGTTTTATCAATGTAACTCTGGGATTGGTTGTCATCCTGTAAACGGTCCTATCGCAAGTTTAGGATACTTATTTTTTTATGAGCGTATGCGTGACCAATCCTTTACCGGCTTTCAATAGAATGACATAGGTGCCACCTGGGTGTGCCTTCAAATCCCGCTTTATTTTATGATGACCGGCTTCCATATGTTTCTCATATATCTTATCGATTATAACGCCTTTTAAATCAGCTACCGATAAAGTTATATGGTCAGCATCTGCCAGTTCGAATTCGATTTGCACTATGCTGTTTGTGGGATTGGGATACACCTGGAGGAAACGGACATCGCTTAGCTGATCATTAATACCAAGTGATGCCTGTTGCTCGTAGGCTCCTATATCAATGGTATCTGACACAATACGTCTGTTTCCGGCCAGATCGAATGCAGGAATCATCATCCCGGCAGTATCCGGGCTTCCTGAGTTTACACACGGAGACAACAAAGCAGGAACAAAGGAATTGTTTTCGAAAAGTGGAAGCTGGTCAATATTATTCACGTATTTCCCGAAAAAATCGACGCCACCACTGCCGGCAAAAGCTGCAACTCCCCCCTGTATATTATTATAATAAAAATTGGGTTGCGACAAATTATCCCACAGGTAAACCTGGTTTATTTCGCCTCCATACTGTTCATTTCCATAAATAATATTATTGATCAAAACGGGCACAACCGAATCCTTGCAATAAAAGCCACCGCCGCCAACGGAGCAGCTATTGTCGAGTATTGTATTATTTATATAGGTCGGACTGCAATCGCCATTTGAGATACCTCCACCAAAAAACTCAGCAGTGTTATCGATGACAAGATTGTTGCTGATCACAAAACGGCAGGTATCAATGTGCAACATGCCAAACCCACCTCCAAGCGCGCTGTAATTCTCCTCAAAAACATTGTGTTTTACCGGTCCATCGCTAAACCTGACGCACAAGCCGCCACCAATGCCTGTGGATGCATTCCTTCGGAAATAGTTCTTTTCAATGATGGCTGCACTTGAATCAGCACAAAGTCCGCCACCATAGCCATAATACAAGTCGGGTTGGCCACACCTGTTAAACTCAAAGTAATTATCGCTTATCCGTATGGATGCATTTTCAATATACACAGCCCCACCACTGAAGTAGGCATAATTATTTTTGAACTCGCAATGGGTTATGGAAACCCGATTGGCATTCCTGATACAAATTGCTCCGCCATACCCATGGATTGAATCCTCCGTTACAGCCTTTCCATATTCAAAATGGCAATAGTTTATTCGAGTCGAGTCCTCATCCACAAGCAGGTTTTCGATACGGATCTGTTTCCAGCCACCTTTAGCAATGGTGTCGTTGTGAAACCCTGTGGTATCGGAAATGGTGAAAAGAATAGGTTTTGCCTGGCTCCCCAAGGCCTTTAAACAACCCCTGACCCTGAAAAAAAAAGCCCCTTGAAACAATACGGTTACTCCTTCCTCAATTTGCAGAAATTCTGATGGCTTTATCTCAATATCGCCCACCACGTTGACGGTATCCACATTCCAATGACCCGTAACCCTTCCTGAAACTTCAATTGAGGATGCGATAATGAGATCAGGAATAAAAAAAAGGCCGATCAATGCCAGTAGCCTAAGTTTTTTTTTGCTTAACATGCAGGTTTAATTTATATACAAAAATAAAATATTTTAAAAGGGATTGCACATACGCTTGATGCATCATATTTCGAGTGAAATGGAGTTGTGTGGATCACTTAAAGGAAAAAATTATATTTTTTTACCATAGATCACATGATCCAGGTTTTTGCCGCTTACATGGATGGTTTCCGGAAATAGCCCCCATTGTTCGAACCCCAACTTTTTTAGCATTTCGATACTGGCTTTGTTATCGGCGTAAAGGAAGGCGACCAGGTTTTTAATATCGTGTTGCATGCAATGTGCAATGGCTTTTTCGTACAATGCTTTGGCAATACCTTTCCGGTGATGGTCATAATCAATATAATAGGTGATCTCGGCAAGATGCCTGAATGCCTGCCTGCCTTTGCGGTACGGGCTCAGACTCAACCAACCAACAACTTTTCCATCTATTTCTGCCACGTATACCACGTATGTACCGCCCATGTGTTCCTGTAACCAATCCAAACGCTCTTCGGGTTTACAAATATCCAGGATGGCCGTGGCATTGCCAGCCAGTATGGCCTGGTTTAGGATTTCGGTAAGACGATCATTGTCTTCAATTGCAGCTTTTCGGATATGCATAATTCTCACATTTTAACGGATGAAAAGTACATAGAATATACCTATTGTTATTACCAGAGCAACTACAATTGCAAACATCCTGACAAACCGGTCTCTTTTTTCCAATTGGAGTATTTCCAGTTTTAGTTCCTGGCGTTCTTTTTCTGACAGTTTTTTGTATTGATACCTGGTTGGGTTATCTGCCGGTTTATTTACTTCATAATACATATCTCTGAGTTCCCGCAACCGTTCCCTGCGACCATTTAGCATGGCTTTGTTCTGCGCCAACCTATTAATCATATCTAAAACATGACCTCCAAAACTCATTTCTTCATCATTTTACAATTCCTTTTTCATCTTCCAACATAAAGTCGACAATGGCATTTGCATGTATATGCAGTGTATCGAATAAGGGAATATCGGCGTCCGTTTGTTTGATAAGCAATGGAATTTCGGTACAGCCCAAAATGATGCCCCCGGCACCTCTGTTCGCCAGTTTCTGTATGATCTCCATGAAGCGTTTCCGGGTATCATCCCTGAAAACACTTTTAAATAATTCGTTGGTAATGATATGATTGATATAATCCCGGTCATTCAATTCCGGTACGAGGCATTCAATTCCTTTTAACTGCAGGCGGGTTTTATAAAAATCAGACTCCATGGTTTGTTTGGTGCCCAGCAATCCAACCTTTTTCATTCCTCGCTTCAATATTTCATCTCCCGTGGTATCGGCAATATGCACAATGGGCAAGTTAGTTGTTTTTACCAATTCGTCTACAGCAAAATGCAGGGTGTTGGCACATAAGGCCAGTCCATCGGCACCGGCAATTTCCAGTTTCTTGGCGGCCTCTGTCACCATCAACAATACGCCCTTTTTATCACCACCTTGGTTAAAAGCATCAATTTCACCATAATTCAGCGAATACAGGATACATTTGGCAAATTGCAATCCGCCGAGCCTTTTGTTGGTGATTTCATTGATCAGCCGGTAATATTCAACTGTCGACACCCAACCTGTGCCACCTATCATGCCAATGGTTTTCATCCTTGTTTATTTCATTATTTAAAATGTAAAATTAATTTAAAATTTATCATTAGTTTTACATTAGTTAAAGAGGCCTGAAGTTACTGTATATAAAACATAAAAGATGAACATATCCGGAAAAAATTGCCGATAATGTGTACATTTAGTGAACATATAACAAGTTAGCAGCAATATAAAATGACAGAAACCTTCCAAATAGATTTTAAGCACCAAATCAAGTCTATTTCAAATGGATTTTTTCACATTGGAGTTATTCCAGTGATCATAGGTGTTCTATGGATTTGGAAAGGAATCGAACCTGACTTCATATTGGTAGCAGGACTGATATGTTGGACTTTGATTTGGTTTATCCCAGCAATTATTCTTCACCCTACTTACTATCTGTTAAATAAAGGTACGACCTTATCAATTGACCAGGATAATAAGAGACTTGAGATTCTGAATAATGAAACCAAAATATCAATGGGATTTGAAGATTTAGCAAGCGTTGAACGTATCTACTTCTCAGACTATCGCCACGTTGAATGGCAACAAAATTGGTTCCCAGCACCATGGCGTAATTACGGACTACTAAGGATTCAGACTAAGGACAACCACGAGTTCTTTCTTACATCACTAATGATTGACATCGTAAACCCACCAATTGAACCTACAACAAACACTTATAAACTCATTCCACTTCCACCCAAATCCCTTAAGCAGAAACGATTTGAAGCAAAGGAAAGGGAAGAATTACAAAGAGACAGAATTGAACATTTCAAAAGAAAATTTGAAAAACAATCACTTTCGGAATTAAATAGGAAAATAGCCTCGCAAGATTTGGTATATGAAGCCAAAACAGCTGCGGAGGAATTGATAAAAGAAAAAAATACTGCTGCTAACATCGGCTAAAAAAACATGCGGGCTAACACTTTAAAATGAAACTTAGTACATTAAATAGAATTTGGTTCTCGGTGGACAGAGACGTGTTCCAAAACCCGCGTTTCTTAGCCGCCGACCGTTGCATTTTGGTTTGCTGAAAAGTTGGAACCCATTATTTTGGATAGTGATTTACCGGATACACTTAAGTTGGAGTATAAAAACGCCAAAAGCTTTAATAAATCCCAGTACATTTTTATTGACATGAAGGACGCCGGAGATCTGCCAAATATAGAGAAGTTGATAGAACTTAAAATAAAAAATTAAATTACGAGATGCAGTACGAAGCTAAATCGCCAAAGGAGTATTTGGAAGAACTTGAGAACGATTGGAGAAAAACCAAATTGAAAGAAATCAGGGAAATGATCCTCTCAAACGGACCTGAATTGGAGGAAGACATTGAATACAAGATGTTGTGTTACCGGCTAGGCCAGGAAAGTGTTTTTAATCTGAATGCACAAAAAGCGTATGTAAGTCTGTACGTTGGCAATATTGACAAAATTGATGGTTCACGCGAACTGCTGCATGGATTTGAGATGGGTAAAGGATGCATCCGGGTTAAAAAGAGTGTTGATCTGTCCGAAACCAAACTTGACGAATTTATCGCCAAAACCATCCATCATTGGAAAATGGGAGGTGAAACAAATTGCTGACTTCAAGAACCCAATAATTTAAGTCTGCTATGCATCTTAACAACTAATCATTGCAGTGTAAACTAAAAGCTCTATATCTACCAGGTATCCTAAGCTTAGGAAACGCTTATTTATACTAAGTATAAATTTTAGGTATTCAACAAATTTCCATCTAAAGATATTCATTATCAGATTAAATAGTATTTACTTTGTGAAGTATTATTTAACTCAGCACTCATCTAAATAAGATAGTGTATGCACAGAATGGGTGAAAGAATCAGGGCTACAAGGGAAAACCTTGGTATTCAGGTCAATGACCTGGCCGGATTAATTGGGGTTACACCCAGCCTGGTTTCGCAAATAGAGCGAGCTAAAGCATTTCCATCTATTTTAACCTTAAAAAAAATTGCTGATGCCCTGCAAACTACGGTTGGGGATTTAATAGGAGAAAATGCAACTTTTGTCGCAAATCCGTTTTTAAAATCAGCGAACCGGAAGTTTGTAAAGAAAAACAAAAGTGGTACCCGCCTGTATTTATTGTCGCACCATGATCCAACAAAACAAATGGATCCATTCATCCTGCAATTCAATAAAAATTCAGATTCATCCGAAATCATGACTACTACTAACCCCAGGCAGGAATTTTGTTATGTGTTAAAAGGACATTTTAAAGCGATTTTAAATACAACGACATATGAATTAAAAGAAGGAGACAGCTTTTATTTTAATTCATCCCAGTATTATTTATTCACAAATATTGGAGATGAAAAAGCTGAGCTGTTATGGGTTGTTAACCAAATGAAAATATAATTTATAATACATACAACAATGAAAGCAGAAGAATTTACAACAGATTCGATGACTATTGATCAACCACCAACTTTAGATCAAATGATTGAACATTATCAATATCCGGATGAAGTAAAAGAAACAATTGAAAAAGAGAAGCTTTTACCCTTTGGCCTGGTGAACAGATTGCACAAGTGTTATCCGAAACATTCAGGTTTTTTCAGGACTGACAAAGTGCTGTTTACAGGAAAGACTTATTATTCCGGGCTGAAAGGTTTCCGTGAAATTATTGCAGTATTGGAGGAAAACGGAATCGACATCGGCTATATTAAAGAGCGTGAGTTTTTTATTGAAGTGTATCGCTTTTTAGCAACAAAACACGCACTTAACATGATTGATTGGGAAAAATACCAGAAAGATTCCATTTTTCAATTGGTTTTCCCACAGGCCAACATGATAAACCGGAAAGATGTCGATATTTATATCAACGCTACATCAGATGAAGAACGAAAAGTTATTGTTGAGGCGTACCAGAAAAAAACCAATCCACACGATGGCAAACAACAATTGAACAAGCCCTTTTACATTAATAATGAGGGGCATATGGAAATCCTGCAAGGCGTCCAGCACAAATATCCACCCGTAGAGTTGGTATTTGATAAAAGCACGCAAAATTGTTTTGCTTTTTGCACCTATTGTTTTCGTCACGCCCAGGTAAGGGGTGATGAAGACATGTTTGTACAGGACGATATAAGCCAGGTGCATGATTACCTGAAGAAACATAAAGAGGTGAGCGACCTGTTAATAACCGGAGGTGATGCAGGATACATTGAACCTGAAAGGATGGAGCAATATGTGATGCCTATCGTTGAAGACCCTGACCTGATGCACATAAAAACAATTCGCTTCGGGTCAAGGGTGTTAACCTTTCACCCTGAATACCTTTTAACACCAAGATACAAAAAAATGATGGAAGTGTTGCAAAAAGCCGTTGACAGCGGTGTCCAGGTATTATGGATTTCTCATTTTTCAACACCCAGGGAATTACTAAATCCAAGCACGGTGGCAGCTATTCGAAGATTAAAAAATCATGGCATTGCGCTTAAGAGCCAGAGTCCGATTATGAACCACATCAGTTTATTTGAAGATGAAAATGGAAAGGTTGATATCGACCGTTCTGCACAAAACTGGATTGACCTCGGAAACATCCTTGCCATGGTGGGCGTTGGCTTTCATTCTATGTATTGTGCAAGGCCTACAGGCGAACATCATTATTTTACGGCACCCCTGGCAGATATAAATAAAATCTTCAGCAAGGTGTACAGGTCTCTGGCATCCATCAATCGCCCATCGAGATATATCACCATGACATCTTCTGGTGGAAAAACATCCCTTATCGGCACTGCCGAAATTAATGGAGAAACCGTTTTTGCACTCAAATTTAACGAAGCCAGGAATATGGAATGGATGGATAAAGTTTTCTTTGGCAAGTATGATGAAAAAGAAAATACCATTGAAAAGCTTAAACCGCTGGAAGGAGACAAACATTTCTATGAAAATGAATTAGCTGAAATAGAGCAAAAGTTGGAGGATGCTTTTATTAAAGAAATTAAAAAATCTGAAGCATAATGATAAATAAAATTGTCAAATCAACCAAAGATGCGGTTGCCGATATCTTTGATGGGGCCACGGTGATGATCGGTGGTTTTGGTGAAGCCGGCAGCCCTATTGAGTTAATTCATGCTTTAATAGACCAGGGTGCAAAAAACCTTACAGTGGTTAGTAATAACGCTGGAAGTGGCAATGTAGGTCTGGCTGCATTAATTGAAAATAAGCAGGTAAAAAAAATCATTTGCTCATTTCCCAGGACAGTTATTTCAGTTGTTTTTCCAGAACTGTACCGGAGTGGAGCAATTGAGTTGGAATTGGTTCCACAGGGCACCCTTGCAGAAAGGATCAGAGCTGCCGGGGCAGGCATACCTGCATTTTATACACCTGCAACAGTAAATACACCCCTTGCCGAAGGAAAGGAGACAAAGGTTTTTGATGGTAAAACCTATGTGTTGGAACATGCAATTAAAGCAGATTTCTCATTGGTTAAATGCCATGCTGCCGACAAATATGGTAACCTAATCTACAATAAAACAGCAAGAAATTTTGGACCTGTTATGTGCATGGCTGCGAAAACTACCATTGTGCAGGCAAGAAAAATACTTGATATTGGGCAGATAGATCCAGAGTGTGTTATTACACCCGGAATTTTTGTAAAA
>JAZBOW010000145.1:0-16450 GCA_036351335.1 Bacteroidales bacterium
ATTTTACACGGGTTGGGATGCGCAGGTCTGGAATGATGAAACCATGGGTTTTTTCGATAAACTCTCCACTACCATTGGCAATGCTGATTCATTTAAAGCTTTGCTTTGGTCTTCACTACTCAGTCTTTTTTCAGCTGTCGTTTTAACGATAAGTCAGAAATTACTTGACCTGAAAGACACCATGGAAAGCGTGATCGCCGGATTTAAAACCATGCTTCCGGCCGTGATGATTCTCGTGCTGGCCTGGTCGGTGGCATTAATTACCGAGCACTTGCACACCGCCAATTTTATTTCCAATCTTTTACTCGAAGCATCGGTATCGCCCTACCTGATTCCGAGCCTGACATTTATAATTGCTGCATTGGTTTCTTTTTCAACCGGCAGTTCATGGGGCACCATGGCCATTTTGTACCCGCTTGTTTTGCCTACCGGATGGATACTGGCACAACACCAGGGCCTCGAATATGAAGCCACACTTTCCATTTTCCATAATATTGCAGCAGCCGTTTTAACCGGTTCCGTTTTCGGCGACCATTGCTCACCCATCTCCGATACCACCATATTGAGTTCGCTGGCGAGTTCATGTCCCCATATTGAACATGTGCGCACCCAGTTACCGTATGCACTCACCACGGGTACTTTTGCCATCTTTTTCGGCATTTTGCCGGCATCCTATAATATCCCGGTATGGTGGCTCTTCCCACTTGGGGTAATTGGCATGTTTTTTATCATCCATTTTTTCGGAAAGAAAAGTGAGCATTACAAAATAAGCGGATAAGTTTTAATGAACTGAAATTCGCAGGATTACTAACTTTGTCATGGCTAAATAAAGCTGTTGGAAAAGAATCAGAAAAATACAGAATTACAAAACCTGATCCGATCATTACCAGGTAAGCCGGGCGTGTATCAATACCTTGATATAGGAGGAAAGATTATTTATGTCGGAAAAGCAAAGAATTTAAAGAAACGGGTTGCCAGCTATTTTACAAAAACGCATACTTCAGGCAAACTCCGCTTGCTTGTTAAAAAAATTGCCCATATTGAATTTGTGGTCACCGAATCGGAGTTGGATGCTTTGTTGCTTGAGAACAACATGATAAAGAAATACCAGCCGCGTTACAATATCCAACTTAAAGATGATAAAACATTCCCGTGGCTGTGTATAAAAAATGAACCCTTTCCTAGGGTTTTTCCAACACGGAATATCATTAAAGACGGATCGGATTATTTTGGCCCATACGCATCGGTTCGGATGATGAAAACCCTGCTGGACATGATCAAGCAATTGTACCCGATACGCACATGTGCTTTAAGTCTTACTGAAAAAAATATCGAAGCTGGTAAATTCAAGGTTTGCCTCGAATACCATATCGGGAATTGCCTGGCTCCCTGTGTTGGCAAACAAAGTGAAGCCGATTACAACGCTACTATTGAACAGATAAAATCGATCATCAAAGGTAATATCGGCGAGGTGATCCATGAATTAAAAAACCTGATGCAGGCCGCTGCTGATGAATTGAATTTTGAAAGGGCACAACTGCTGAAAGAAAAGATCGAAACACTTGAAAAATACAAAAGCAAATCCACCATCGTAAACCCACACATTGAAGATGTGGACGTATTATCCATATTGAACGATAAGAAAGTGGCATATGTCAATTATTTACGTGTAATCAAAGGTGCCATCGTGCAGGCACATACCGTTGAGCTAAAGAAAAAACTGGATGAAACAAAAGACGATTTGTTGCTTTTTGCACTTACTGATTTCAGAAACAGGTTCCATTCAACGGCTAATGAGGTAATCTTACCGTTCGATCCGGGTTACGACCTTAGGGATTTAAAAATTACGGTTCCCCAACGCGGCGATAGAAAACAATTGCTCGAACTAAGCCAGCGTAACGCCAAATATTACCGAATGGAAAGGCAAAAACAAAAAGACCTGGTAGATCCCGACCGTCATAAAAAACGGATACTAAAAAAATTGAAAGAAGATTTGAGGATGAAAGAAGAACCGGTACAAATTGAATGTTTCGACAACTCAAATTTTCAAGGTGATTACCCGGTAGCGGCCATGGTTCAGTTTATTGATGCCAGGCCCAACAAACAGGCATACCGGCACTATAATATTAAAACCGTTACAGGTTCTGATGATTATGCATCGATGGAAGAAGTGCTTTACAGGAGGTACAGCCGTTTGCTGATGGAAGAAAAACCACTGCCGCAACTGATTGTGATTGATGGTGGAAAAGGCCAGTTAAGTGCAGCCGTTAAAAGCCTTAATAAGTTGGATCTATTTGGGAAGATCACCATTATTGGCATTGCTAAAAGGCTGGAAGAGTTATATTTTCCCAATGATCCTGTACCATTGTATTTAGACAAAAAATCGGAGTCGCTAAAGGTTATTCAGCAATTGCGTGATGAAGCGCACCGTTTTGGCATCACACACCATCGTTCACAGTTGGAAAAGGGCACAATTAAATCAGAATTAACTGATATTGAAGGTGTAGGGTTCTCCACCGCTCAAAAATTACTCTGGAAATTCAAATCTGTAAAGAAGATAAAAGAAGCATCACTGGACGCACTGACGGAAGTGGTTGGGAAGTCAAAAGCTGAGATTGTCTATCAGCATTTCCATTCAACGTAACGGCATAAAAAAGGCCGCTTATTGCGGCCTTCTCAATTTTTTAATTTCTTACTGGAGTGTAAATTTCACAGGTAAGTTATAGGAAACCCTTACCGGTTTTCCACGCTGCTTACCTGGCGACCACTTAGGCATTTTCTCTACTACGCGCACAGCTTCTTCATCACATCCGCCGCCAATACCACGCAATACTTTTACATTTGAAATTCTGCCATCGGGTTCCACCACAAAGTTTATAAATACCCTACCTTGGATGCCGCTTTCTTTTGCCAATGGGGGATACTTAATATTCTCACTTAGATATTTCATCAGCTCGCCCATGCCGCCAGGGAAAGAAGGCATCGATTCAACCACCGTAAAAATTTCAGCTTCAATAATTTCTTCATCATCATCAGCTGGCGGAATATACTCCTCTACAACAGTTTCATCATCAGCCTCGACGTCAATATCCAGCTCGTCTTCAACTTCTACATCGTCTTCCACAATTTTAATTTGCGTTACCTGCTTCGGAGGTGGCGGTGGAGGCGGTTTAACCTTTTGCTCGGTAATCGGAATAATTTCTTCCGGTGTATCATCTACCGCTCTTGAGGCAAGATCAATTGTTATTTTGTCATAACTTTTTAATTCGAATGCAAACAAAACAACTGCCAGGGCCAGGATCAACCCAATTTGGAAAAATATACTTTTTTTATTTTCCAGGTCTGCTTTCGGTGTTTTTTTAGCTTCCATATTCTGATATTTTATCGATCGTAAAAATCAACTGCTAAAATAGCAATTAATTTATTACGTCATTTTTTTTACACTTTATTTTTAGCATGTTGCAAGAAATATGCCACACCACCTACCAATGCGCCAAGGATATTTGCATAAAAGTCGAAGGCATTGCCACTGCGCCCAACAAACACGAAATATTGCAACAACTCAGTTATTAAACCATAAGTGGCCGATATAAGAACGACAGTAAATACTAAATAAGAACGGTGTTTACTTTTTAAATATTGTGAACGATTGCCATACAGCAACAAGTAAGAAAGTATTCCGAAAATAACCACATGAACTATTTTGTCCGGAGACAGCCAATCAAGAAATGTGGGGATCTTTGGTATCTGGTCACCCGGAATACCGGTAACTATCAAAATAAACAAAGCCCAGGTAATCGCAGGCCATTGTTTCCTGATGGTCATAAATATTTAGGATTCAATGCTGTTTTTATAGGCATCTGCATCAAGCAGGGCATCCAGTTCGCCAGTATCCGCTATTTTTATTTTTATGATCCAGCCATCTCCATAAGGATCGCTGTTGATAACCTCTGGTGTATCTTCAAGGGCCTCATTTACCTCTATAACTGTACCACCAATTGGCATAAACATATCAGAAACCGTTTTTACAGCTTCGATGGTTCCGAAGGTATCACCCTTATCCAATTCTTCATCCAATGTTTCAACTTCTACAAACACGATGTCGCCCAATTCATTTTGAGCAAAATCAGTAATCCCGATAAAGGCTTCTTCGCCTTCAACCCTCACCCATTCGTGATCGTCGGTATACAATAAATCAGCAGGAACTTTCATTTTAAATATTTTTTTTATTGCGTCAAATTTATGGTTTTTTTATTTTGTAAGGAATCTAAATTATGAATTAAGAGGAAGTTTTTAATACATCCAGAAACTACTAATATAAACCTGGTTTACTGTGCCAGGTTGAACCGGAGTGTAAATCCGGCACTTGTAGTAGCGTTAGGATATTGCGCAGATACATAGGGGTTATTACTCGTCCAGTTGTAATAGGCCCGAAGTTGCAAACTCTGGCTTAGCATATAATCGGCCGAGAAGTTCAAAGTGTACTGCATCGAACCTGCAGATACCTTGTTATTTTCTTCGTCAATTCTCCTTAATGTGGTTTTATTATCCCTGATTCCAAAGTCAAGTTTCAAGTTTAAATCGCTTCCCACACGGCTTGATGCTTTTCCAGTAAATGAAGCCACTTGAAATTTCAAGCCTTTAACCCTGAACCCCATCCCAACTACCACCTCATTTCCAAGGATTTCAGTTAACTGGTTGTTTACAAAACTTAACGAAAGACTCCTTGATTTTTTATACTCGGCCCGGAACATCAAACTGTTATGCATGGTAACATCCACCCCAATAAGCGGGCTGTAGGTTTCGATCACTGACACTACCCCAACATCATAATTTGTGATGTAATTATAGGTATCCTGGAATGTCTGCCCAGGATTGTCGGGGTCATAATTCACATTAGTACGCCACGAGGTAATGCTCAACATAGAGCGATATCCATGCGTGATATTGACACTTCTGAACAATTTACCGATGGATTTTATATTGGTAAGCCCGTTGAAGGTGATCCGCCAGTTGGGAATCGGGAATTTCGGGAAGGGTGAAGAAACATTTATGGCAGTTGGATCGCTTCCACCATATGCGGATAAAAACGAATAGTACAATACCTGCTGGGCATTTGAGCCATAGCCATAAGGGTATTGGGCTCCCGCAATGGTATCATAAAAATATTTAGAATCATCAGGTAGATCGCGCCATGCCGGATTTTCTTCTGCCAGCCTTTGTGCAATTTCATCACGATTGTTGAGGAAGGTTTGGAAAGTAGGCGATATTTCATTCGCATCAGTTCCCTGGAATGATGTTTTAATAATGGAATATGAAATGCTGAAATTACCCATATTCGCAGGTGTATATTCACTAAACACACCTGCAGAATCATACCTGAAATACGATTGGTAATTATCGGCATAAATCCGGTCACCATCTACATCAATTCTTATAGCACCGAGGATGTCACCATTTACTTTATATGAAAAAGCTTCATTCAACTTTTGCATAAAGGGGTTGTTAATGGCCGAATCGTTGGTATACCATCCGTTCTCTGCAGCAGTGTAAGCGAAGTCATCGTATTGCTTTCCAAAAACGAACCCCCAACCCGGCGCATTGTTGGCATAATTCATTCCAAGGAACTCAGGTTCCAACTGATTTGTTGTACCACCAAGCATATAACCCGGCAATACCGTTCCCTGCCCCTGGCTCCAGGTAACAGATGCCTTTTTTACCACCATGAGCACCTTTAAGATGCCTTCAGCAAATTTTTTACCATATTCTTTTTTCGGCTTAGCAGTTGAGTCACTCGCTGCTTCATCAGGTTCCGGGGTTGTTCCCCGCGAGGTTGGCCTGGTGGTTCTTCTTTGTGTTTGTCCAAGTGATTTCAGATAGGGTATTTTATTGTACAATTGCTGGAAATCAGTATTTCCATTGACTTGTTTCTGGTTGCCGTTTTCAATGGTGTTACCAAACCTGGGCTGGATGGAATAAGGAGATGCAGACCATGAGTATAAGGTTTGAACACTTGCCGCCAGGGTTACCCAATCAAGCAAGGGAATTTTTTTTAACGGCACGTTGTAGGTCACTTTGAGTGATTGGTTGTATCGTTGCATGGTTCCAAAACTCAATATATCATCCCACACATCTTGTTTATACTCTTCCCATTCCTGTGTGTCCTTGTCAGGATACATAACAGGCTCTTTAATATAAGTATTCGCTCCTGCACTAAACTCAAACGACAACGATTTTGAGAAATCATATTTAAAATCGAAAATGCGGTTCCAGTTCCAAACCCGGTTTACGGTTGGGAATATGATCACATCACCAAGGCTTTTATCGCGGTATAAAATTTCGTGGATCTGCCGGTTCATATCTGTTCTGAAAGAAAAGACCTTGGGCAGTAAATAAAAGTTGAAATCTTTGATCAGCGCCAGGCTCTTTGACTTCAATGCGTTCGTTTTTTCCAACGGCACGTAATTCTTAGGTCTTCCATTATAATTGTAGCCAAAACCGCCCCGGTATTCTTTACGGTCGTCATATTCATAATCGATATTTCGGTGTTCTATTTTGGAGTATGCGAAAGACACATCGAAGTTTTCAATATCATATACTTTTGGTTTTTTCTTATTGTCAGTTCTGGTTTTCCGCACATTCATGAGGTTCACATTCGTCCGCGAGGTATGGTCTTCCACCAACCTTTTTACTGAATCACGCTCCTGTTTGTTTGTATAGCTTGCCAGGTCATCTTTTAGCTTTACATCAGGCTGCAGCGGATTGTACTCGGGTGTTATTTTCGTAACGCCATGATCGACATGCAATGGCAGGCTTACTCCAGCTTGTTCCGGAAAGAATTTTCCAAGCTGGAGATCAGTCGTCACCAGGTAATCTGTTACATATTCCAGGGGTATTTGGGTAATTTTCTTTTCGAGGCTTGCAAATCCTGCTGAACTGTGAGAAGCCGAAAATGCCACCCGTCCTAGATCAGCCAATGTGGCTTCCACCCTACCCGTAGCCGCCCAACCGGGTTTGTCATTAAAGTCTGAAAGCCTTAATTCATCAATCCAGATGATGGCACTCTTCGGGTTACCGTCATCATCCAGTCCGGTTCCTATTTTTTTCGGATTCCTCACACCGATTAATATCCCTTTTACATCGCTTATGCTCGGGCTACCCAATACAGTTACACGTGCATTGTTGCTATATTCACTATAAGGTTTATATAATGCCAAATCAGAATTGGGATCGCGCATGGCGATATTACGGTTTTGTTTTACCTGTACCAGGTCTTCAAGGATGATTTCGAAATTATTGATCTCAGGCCATATTGAATCCCTTTGATTGGGTGATGTATACCATTTTGTAAACTGAACGGGCAATTCATATTCATAGAAGTTATCGGTAAAATCAGAACCTATCCTGATAAATACAGTCATGTCGCCATAATCCATTTCTTCTTCCTCGAAGCGTTTCTCGGCATGCACATACATTTTGAGTTTTTTAAACTGACGGAAATCGAATTCGGTTGTTTTAAAGACGCCCCTGGCATCTCCATCAAGCAGGTTTACTGCTTCCAACTGTATAGATTGTTCATTCTGGAAGACATAATTCGTTGTTCCAAAGTTTACTTCTCTTTCAATTCCGGGTGGAATCACGTATGGCACTGGTTGACGCTGGCCATTCTCTTCAATGTTTACTGCCGAAACAATAAAATTCGTTTCACTGCCATCATCACCCGGAATGTACTCGCCTTCAGCCAAAAGTGAATGCTGGTATCTTCTCCATTCGCCTCTTACCAGTTCAAAAGACGCAAACCTTGTAATGATAGGTTTTTCAAAACCCCTCATAAAAACACGCATAAAACGAATTGACCTGAAATCGGTGATATTGCCCACGATCTTTTCGGGATTCTGTACCGGAATTTTAAACTGGTACCAGTTCACATCAGTCACATCGCCGTTAGCCAGTCGTACATTGGTAGCGTGGTGTATATCGGTGATATAATTTTTACCCACCTCCATCTCTTGCGGATCCAGTTTTACTTTGTACTGGAAGTATCTTTCCGCCTCGCTTAATGTATTATCGCGGTTAATGTCCTCCACGTTGGGCAGGTTGGTTTGCGCAGTGGGGTAGTTTTCAGGATTGATATCATCGGTAGGCGAATTGCCTTCTGTTCCATTATACTGCTTGTACCTTTCCGTAACACTTGCATAATTGGCATCCTGATCATAATCATCACCCCTGAAATAATGGTAATCATCTGCAGACGGGTCATCTGCTGCCTGCAGATAAGCCTGAGATGTAGCACCATACTTCTGCCTGATCACGCTCAAATAAGAGCTTTCATAGAAATCCTGCTCATCTGAAAGACCTAATTCTATATTTGATGACAATCCATCATATCCCACATCCTGGTATTGTCTGGAACCTGCAGCCGAACTAAACGACTCTACCAGAGCTTGCTGCGTGGGTACTCGTCCCCAGGTGGTTGTATCCACTTCAACAACCTCTGCCGATGTAGGCAAACCATTTTCAAAACTTTTACGTCCGTCGCGCAAAATATCTTCCGACACTTCACCCAGGTTGATGTATAACTCTCCGGGGTTATCAGCATCTTCAGTAAAAGGATCCATCATCCAGAACTCGATATATTCAATATTGGCCGCTTCAAAATCTGACGACTCAATTTTACGCATAATACCTCCCCAGCGGGTTTCAGGATCTGCCAGCGTTCCATCGTCATTTAAACCGGAAGTTGGCGGGTTGAGGACCGGATCCACATCATAATTGTACTGGCCACGTTCGTTTGGATAATAGGCAAAGTTCAACACCGCAATGTTTGTCGGTGTGCCATTAGGAATGTCTTTGTTAGGATACACTTCAGTTTCCAACACCTGACGCGTAGAGTTTTTTGAAATCTCGTTTTTATCGACATTGGATGGTCGAAGCCCGCCTGAACGATCGTAAAATAATGGATCAATGATGTACCAGGCAAATTTTGCACGGTTTTTTCCATAAACCAGGGTATCCGTATATTGTGAAGACATGCCTTCGGGGAATAAATCAGGCTGTCCCTGTGGCACACTTGCCAGGTACCATGAGCTGATGTGTTTCAGGTCAATTGTTGACTGCGCGCCTTCGAAGTCATCAATATAGGAGGTTCCTGTTTTTCCTACTGCTTTGGAGTGACCCGGGATAAAATTCGCAAATTCACCATCTACTGTGATTCTTGAGACTTCGTTGGTTGAAATACCAGGCAGTTTATCAATTAAATTTGTGAGCCAGCGGGATTCCGTTCGGTAGCTTAAATCCAATCCCCAGATGGTATTTGAAATAGGATCATCACCATAATTTACTTTTTGCGTGAGTGGTTTTTCATGCAAATTTAAAATCGTACCCCCGATGTGGAAGTCCCTGTTGATCTCGTGATCCACGTGCAGACCCATCATTCTTTTCTGTTGAATATTGAACATGGAATTGCTTTCGAGCGATACATTGATCGGCACACCTGAGTTCATGATACCGTCATTAATGATTTTGACACGTCCCAAAGTATAATCTACCGTATAATCTACATTTTCAACAAGCGGCACACCACCGGCCGTTACCCGAACCGATCCCTGTGGTACATTGAGGGCATTCAGGCTGATATCAGAACCTGATTGGGATTTGTACATTCCTTCGATGATGTAGCGGTTCTTTTCGGGGAATTGTTCAGCGCCGGTTTTAGTGGTTGAGTATAATGAATCGAATGCGTATAAGTTAGCATATTCAGGACTGTTAGGGAAAACCGAGTCTCTGATATAACTGCCAAAAGGTTCGAGCGAAGTAAAAAACAGCCTTCCGTTTGATGCCTGAAAAGTTCCTCCAGATGTGGCTGCTCCATCAATAAAGTCGAACATACCATCTCCGTTTGGAACGGGATTATACTGGTTGTCTAAATTATCGAGACCGAGGAGATGAATTAAGGGTACACCTACTGCATTTTCAGGGCCTTCAGTAAAATAACCTGTGGGTACGCCTTCTTTGTTGCCTGAATATAAGATATTCAACCTGAAATCGTTACGTTCTACCTGGTAAGCCCCAATCGAATACACGTTTTTCATCATCAGGTCCCACATGGGTAATTGTGTATTCGGGTTGCTGCTCTTTAGCAATTTAACCACAAGGTTGTTCGGGGCAGTATTTCCCTGGTCTGAAAATTCTCCGATCTGGAACACCTCGTCGTAGCCAATTACGGTATATTGCACAGCTACAGCCAGCACCTGGTCAGGGTTCAGAGATGTGTTAAGTGATAAAAACCCTAAGCGGCTGTTTAGGTTATATTCTGATTGTTTCAATTTCCGGGCGTTCTCAAGTTTTACGAAATCTTCTCCCGGAACAAAATAGTTATTCTGTCCAATATTGTAAGGGTCGCCTGTGAGATAATTGGTTACAGTATTAATATCTCTGATCTGGGTGGTATCCATTTTTAACAACAGGTCGTTTGATGTGTTGCTAGCCACCACATTTCCATTCATCAATGGGTTGATATAGGGATTGTGTATGTTTTGCGGATCGCCTTCAGCCAAATCCGTAAAAGCGACAATATTCCTGTTCTCTTCTGTAGCAGCACCGATATTGGTAACCCACACTTCGATTCTTGTAATGGTAACATCCGTCGTTATGATCGGAAGTGTTGATAATGCTCTTTCATAATTGTCTCTGAATTTATGGGCAAAGAAGAAGTGCTTATTTTGCTCATAATCGAGTGATGACAGTTTAAACCTGTTGGTTTGGGCCCCGCCTTGAACCGTAATATTTTGGGTTTCGCTTTGTTGTTGTGAGAAAAGTGCCGTCACACGTGTTTTTCCAAATTGCAACTCTGTTTTTATCCCGAACAAACTCTGGCTACCCTGAATAAGGGTGGACCGAAGGGGCAGACTGACATTACCGGCTTCTATAATTTTTATAATTTCGTCTTCCTTACCTTCATATTTGAGCTTCAGGGTATTTTCAAAATCAAATGAAGACTCCGTATTGTAGTTGGCTTTAAACTCAATTTTATCTCCAATCTTGGCGATCACGTTCATTTGAATCCGCATATCGAAATCAAAATTGGTGGTACGTCGCTGGCGCACGTCCAGAGCCGGGTCTTCCCTTTTATTTGAAAGTATTCCAAAGCTTACCTCAGCCGAACCCTGTGGCCTGATGTCAATGGTATTGCTTCCAAAAATGCGGTCGAATGCTTCGCCGCCTACATATATTTTTGGAATGAGCCTGGAGCCTTCAGCTGTACCGGCGGTTTGCGAGCGTTCGTTCCAATAGTTTCGCACATCATTTTGCAGGTTATAATCCTGGTAATCATCAAAGTCCATGATGGTAGGTGTACGATAGGAGAAATCGCCTACCTTGGTTGCAAATTCGTAGGTGTTGGTTACGGGGTTGTAAATGATCTCACGTTGGATATTTTCAGGGTTGCGCATAAACAGCGGGCTGACAACCTGGTCATCGAGATATGGATTGCCTGTATTATCATTAAAGGGATATACCAGTTCAATTTGTGACGTATCGGGTTGATTAATGGTATCGGGAGGAAAACTTAACTGGGGTATCGCATACGAATACGCCGGCAATGATAAAATAATTATCAGAACTATGACAAAACAAAAGTTGAAAACGTATTTATTCTCCCTATTCAATACACTCCCTTTTAAATTTCGAGCAATCGATTATATAACCTACAATATCTTTAAGGCCTCTTTTATCAGGCCTTCCACATGAGTTACTGAATCTTTCTGCAATATTTTGTTGATGGCTTTTTCTGCACTGCTTTTATTAAAACCTAAAATCAGTAGTCCTGATAACGCTTCATCTTTTAATGTATTGTGAGAAAAACCAACTTTTTCAAGCTCAATTCCGGCTTTTACGAGCTTATCCTTCAGATCGATCACGATTCGTTGTGCTGTTTTCCCACCAACACCTTTAACCGACTGCAATACAGAGGATTTTTCCTGAGTAATCGCCGCATACACTTCTTCAGTTGTTAATGAAGATAAAATCAGCCTGGCCGTACTGGCACCTACACCTGAAACAGAAAGTAAAAACCGGAACAGTTCGCGTTCCACTTCATCGGCAAATCCATAAAGTATCTGGGCATCTTCACGCACGTAGAAGTGTGTAAACAGTTTTGTTCTTTCGAGATCCTTTATTTTAGAAAATGTATTTAGTGAAATATTTACCAAGTACCCGATGCCATTATTTTCAAGCACCACATAAGTGGGATTTTTTTCAGTTAAAACGCCCTGAAGAAACTCGTACATGAAGTGGTTTTGGTTTGATCGTTAAAGCCACAAAAATACAATAAAAACAATAGGTTGAAAAAGTAAGATTTGTTAAGATTTACAGGCTTTGATTATACAATTTCCGCACCTGCATTTTGACACTTTCTACATCAAAACCACATGCTTTGTGTAATTCGGGGATGGAACCGTGCTTGATAAAACTGTCGGGAATACCCAGAGACACAAGCCGGTTACCATAGTCATATTCATTTTTAAATGTATTGACGACCGATGAGAGACCACCGTTTATAATCCCGTCTTCGAGTGTGATGATATGCAGATATTTTTTAAATATCTTGTGCAAAAGTTCCTCGTCAATGGGTTTTAAAAACCGGATGTCAATCACACCTGGATTGATTCCTTCCTCAATTAGATCATATGAAGCCTGGATGGCCGTATTTCCGACATGACCGATGCTAATGATGGCGACTTTTTCACCTGAAATAATTTCCCGGCCTTTTCCAATTTCCACTTCATGAATTTCCTTTTCCCAACTTTCCAGCACCCCGTAATTTCGGGGGTAACGGATTGAAAATGGACCCTTTTGATAATTTGAGGCGGAGTACAACATATATCTTAGTTCGACTTCATTCAGCGGTGCTGCCACGATCATATTGGGTACAGTATTCATAAAGGCCATATCGAAAACTCCATGATGGGTTGCCCCATCTTCACCTACAAGCCCGGCACGATCGATACAAAAAACAACTGGTAGTTTTTGAAGGGCTACATCGTGGATGAGTTGGTCGTAGGCACGCTGTAAAAAAGTGGAATAGACGACACAGAAAGGTTTCATGCCGCTTATAGCCAATCCTGCCGAAAAGGTGACTGCATGTTGCTCAGCAATACCCACATCGAATACCCTGCCGGGCATCTTTTCCATCATCTTAATAAGTGATGAGCCCGTTGGCATCGCAGGTGTAATGGCAACTACTTTTTCATTTTTTTCTGCCAGCTCTAAAAGTGTTTCTCCAAAAACTTCCTGGTAAGTGGCATATTTCCTTTTCAAATTTTGATCGACTGGTGTTCCGGTTTTCCGGTCAAACCTACCCGGTGCGTGAAACTTCGTCTGCTCCTTTTCGGCCTGTTCAAACCCTTTTCCTTTTGTCGTGATGATATGCAGTAATTTTGGCCCGCCGATTTCTTTGATATCTGCCAGCACTTTTACCAATTTCTTAACATCATTACCATCCACAGGACCGAAATATCTGAAGTTCATTGATTCAAACATATTGCTGCCTTTAAGTATGCTTCCTTTTACCGCGTTTTCAAATTGTGAAATCATTCGCTGTATGGAAGTACCTGGTTTACTGGCTTTTCCCAGGGCATTCCAAATGAAATTCTTAAATGCATTATATCCTTTTGAAGTCGCCATCCGAAGCAGGTAATCTTTCATCGCACCAGTACTTTGGTCAATTGAGATACCGTTATCATTTAAAATGACGAGAATATCAGCATTGGAATCACCGGCATTGTTGAAACCCTCAAAGGCCATACCTCCTGTAATGGCACCATCACCAATCACGGCAATATGCCTGCGTTTCGTTTCACCTTTAAGCTGGGAAGCAATTGCCATACCCAATGTTGCCGAAATAGATGTGGACGAATGGCCGGTTCCAAACGCGTCATACTCACTTTCTTCAATCGAAGGAAAACCACTTATCCCCTGCCAGGTACGGTTGGTATGAAATACATCCCTGCGGCCTGTCATGATTTTATGTGCATACGCCTGGTGTCCTACATCCCAAACCAGTTTATCGTAAGGTGTGTTGTACACATAATGCAGGGCGATGGTCAATTCTATTACTCCCAAACTGGCTCCCAGGTGTCCTGGGTGCACGGATGTAATATCCAGAATGAAGTCGCGCAATTCTTTTGCCAATTGCACCAATTGCCCGGACTGAAGTTTTTTGAGATCTCCAGGTGTGTTTATTTGAGATAATAAAAATCCGGGTTGCGGCGTCATACTATATTAATTGGAATGCAAAATTAGGGAAAAGGTAGTCAATACGCCGACCATTTCTAAAACAATCTGCCTTTGGCCATAATAACTTATAAAATAAATGGTATCACTGCTTTTCGCTCTTCCGGATATTCAGGAAACCTGCGTTTGTACCAGCGGTGGTGATCCAAAGCCCTTGGCAACAGGTTGGCCATCGTCCATAAGGCAAAGGAAAAACTCGGCAGGCACCAGCTCATCATGGCCCAACCTAACCATTCGATAATTTCACCAAACAGATTTGGGGATGATACATATTTGAACAAACCACCTTTTGGAATATAGTAGCCTTTTTTTCCACCTTTCCGAAGATTCAACAGTTTCTGATCTGACGACAAATTAATGATCATTCCAGTTATGAAAAGTAGAATCCCTATTATAAAACGGGGGTCTTGTAACCATTCAGTTGAATATTCAGGAGAGAGATAACCGAACCAGTATCCGTTAAAAAAGCCATTGCATATATTAAAGAAAAATGCCAATCCCACCACCGCAAGAGGCATGCGTTTTCCATTGCTTTTAATTCTGAACGGGAAAATAAAAACACGGTTTACATAATGCAACATAAAAATTCCGTAAAAAATGTAAACGGGTATGGAAATTTCATTTGGACCCGCGAATAAAAGCCATGTGAACATAATAATGACCGGAACTTCCATGATGAACCAGCCCAGCCTGTTGTTTATCGTGGGACCCCATGTGTTGGTTGTGTGCCTTCCATAGGGTGCTGTTACTCTTAATAAAACGGGGAAAGTAACTATGGCAAGTCCCATCCAGGCATATAGTAAAGTAAAATAAGTTGCTTCAGAAATCATGGCTAAAAATAATCGTTTTCTTCAAACCAGTTAAACGCGTCATTTAACGATTCGGAAAGTGGTCGCGGATTAAATCCAAGCTCCTTCCGTGCTTTGTTGTTCAAGATATTTTTATTCCCATGGCTGACAATATCAAGCGACTCGTTTGTGTATAATGGTTGTTGTTTGGTTACGGAAGACCAAATTTGAATAAAAGGCACACCGATACGGGCCAACCAAAACGGCAACACAACTTTTCTGATCTTTTTACCGGACACTTCCTGCAAGGTTTCGGCATACTCTTTAAGGCTATACCAATTTCCCGATAAGATATAGTGTTCGCCACTTTTACCTTGAGATATAGCGTTAAAAGCAGCTTCAGCCACATCGCGCACATCCACCCAATTATAGCCTCCCGGAACAAGGCCGGGGATTTTTCCGTGGTACATTCTCAACAACAATTCTCCCATTAATGAGGGTTTATGGTCAAGTGGACCGACAACAGCAGTTGGGTTAAGTACAATTACTTCGAACTGATCTGTTTTTTGTGCAAGTATCCAAGCTTCTCCAATTGATTTTGTGCGCTCGTATGCCTGGGGGGAATCCTGTACCAAAGCCCTGGATTCATCCATCGGCTGGTCCAATGGGTGATGCTCGAGTGCATGTATTGAGCTAAAATAAATAATCCTTTTTACACCTGCTTTCTTACACGAGAATACCAGGTTTTGAGTGCCTTCCACGTTCACTTTATACAACTTTTCAAATGAATTGATTCCGATTGATATCCGGGCCGCCAGGTGAAAAACAACATCCAGTCCTTGACAAAATTTTTCAAGACTTTTTATATCATTCAGGCTTCCGTTGACTGTTTCAACAGTCAATCCTTCAACAGCCCTGCTATCGGTATGTTCAAGTATCCTGACAGAATACTTCTTTTCCAGTAAAAGTCTTGTAAGATTTGCACCTATATGTCCGCTTGCCCCGGTTATACCAATTTTCATATTGATGGTTGAAAAGCGTGCAATTTACTAATTACTGGAAATAAAAAAAGAGCCCTGAGGCTCTTCCATATCTTTCATGTTGTTTTTCTATGGACAAATCATATCCTGCAGATCTACACCCCAGCAATGCCAGTTGCTATCCTGAAAATGTCCCGGGTTTTTTATACGTCCGTCATAATTTATGTGGTTCCATTCTATTTCTGTTAGATTATCCTGACCTTTGTTGTATATGTGGTAATACCTGTCAAATGGGTTCAGTGTGGTGCCATAATAAATATAGCCACCATTTTCGGGGTCATTAGGAATGATATTGGTGTATTTAAGGTTAGCCGTACCACTAAAATCCTG
>JAZBOW010000146.1:0-2794 GCA_036351335.1 Bacteroidales bacterium
AGGGATATTAACAAACTTAAGGACTCAAAATAAATTCAAACCCATGAAAAATATTTTATCATTTCAGAAATTCAGCTTATTAATGATTGTCTTTGTCATCTTAATTTCCTCTTGTTCTAAAAAGGTACAGACTTTCAGCCTGGCTTTTTACAATGTGGAAAACCTTTTTGATACTATTGATGACGCGGCAATTCAGGACGAAAGGTATCTGCCGGATAGCGAACTGGAATGGAACACCGAAAAATACATGCACAAACTTGGCAATATTGCGAAAGTTGTCAGGGCGATTGATTCTGTTGACTTCCCCATAACTATTGGATTGGCAGAGGTTGAAAATATTCAAGTCTTAAATGACCTGGTTAAACACCCTATCATTGCCGGAGCAGGCTATCAAATCCTGCATCAGGAGGGAGAAGATGAACGTGGTATTGACGTTGCGTTTTTGTATATCTCTGAGAAATATTTACCTATTGAAACGCAATATATCAGCTTGAATTTCCCGTTTAATCCAAAGGTAAGAGTTCGCGACATTTTATACACAAAAGGAGTTGTTAACAAAAAAGATACTGTTCATATTTTCATAAATCATTGGAAATCCAGGTGGGGCGGTCAGGAAGAGTCTGAACCATTCAGAAAATATACTGCATCGGTTCTTAAAAGTTACACTGATTCTATCTTTCATTTACAGCCCAATGCCAATATCATTATTGCTGGTGATCTAAATGACAACCCAGACGATATCAGCATTGCTGAAGACCTGATGGCCATTGAACCCACAGAACCCTATCTGGATAAAAAACTATACAATCTTTCGATCAAGCAACACAAAATGGGCGAAGGCACTTTGTATTATCGCGGATGGGACATGTTTGACCAGATCATAGTGTCTTCAGCACTGCTAAAAGGACAAAACGGTATGCTGGCCACTTCGCGTGATCAGCAGATCATTAAAAAAGATTGGATGTTGTTTTACCCAAAACATGGCGAACCAAGACCGAACAGAACAGCTTCACGTGACTATTACGGTGGATACAGTGATCACTTGCCGGTATATGTTAAAATTGATCTGATCCGTTAGAAAGTAACACTTAATTTGCAGGAGCCTCTTCTTTGTCAGAATCTGACGGAGGAAGATTTTCAAAATCCATTTCTTTTACAAATTCGCCGTTTTCATTCCAGAATTTCCAGATTCCGGATTTCTTGGATTTGTAAAATGCACCTTCGAAGCGTTTTACACCATTCGGATGATACGTAATTGTAATGCCATCTCGTAAGCCATCTTTATATTCGCCCTCGCTCCAAATTTTGCCGTCCTCGTAATAGGATTTCCATAATCCTTCTCTCCTTCTGTTTTGCAATGGACCTTCCATGCGCATTTGACCGCTTTCGTAATATTCCCGCTCGTTGACAAAAACCTGTTTGCCGTCAACAAACTCAAAAGTCCTGATAATCCGGGGTTCTCCGGTTTTAAAGGTCATGAAAACCGAATCGTTCTCTCCGATATTGTATAAATCTTCCACTTTTTGTTTTTCACTTTTTTCATCATTGCATGACGAACAGGAAGCTATGCTCACCGCAATCAGTAAAAAAAATAGGTACTTTCTCATTTTTGTCTAATTTATCTGTTAAATGTTAATCTTTTTCCTTTTTTATCTTCATTGAATTTGCCACCCGAAAATGCGAGATGCCCGTTTACGAATGTTTTTTTTACTTGCGACAAAAACGTCTCGCCTTCCATAGGTGACCAGCCGCATTTGTATAACAGGTTTTCTTTTTCAACTTTCCATGGATCATTCATCTCCACCAAAACCAAGTCGGCAAAGTAACCTTCACGTATGTAACCTCTATTCTCAACTTTAAATAGATCCGCCGGGTTATGGCACATCTTTTCTACCACTTTCTCTAAACTTATTTTTCCCTGGTGACACAATTCCAGCATCGTAATCAAAGCATGCTGCACCATGGGACCACCTGATGGTGACTGGAAATAGGGTTTTGTTTTTTCTTCCAACGTATGGGGTGCATGATCGGTAGCTACCACATCAATTTTTCCATTCAGCAGGCTTTTCATCAACGCGTCCCTGTCAGAAGCCTTTTTTATAGCCGGATTCCACTTGATAAAATTCCCTTTCTTCCGGTAATCTTCATCCGAAAACCATAGATGATGGATGCAAACTTCGGCGGTAATTCGCTTTTTATCCAGGTGCAGGCTGTTGTCAAACAAGCTCATTTCAGCATCTGTGGAAAGATGCAGAATGTGCAACCTTGTATTGTGCTTTTTCGCCAAATCGACTGCTTTTGATGAGGATAGAAAACAAGCATTTGAAGACCTGATTAACGGATGAATTTCAGGCGGTGCATCTTCGCCGTACTCCGCAAAATATTTGTTGTTATTTCTACTGATCGTTGCTTCATCCTCGCAATGCACTGCTATTAAAGTGGGTGCTTTACTGAAAATATCTTCCAACGCCCTGTCGTCATCCACCAGCATATTGCCTGTGGATGAGCCCATAAAAACCTTGATACCACATACATTTTTTGGATCGGTTTTCACTACCTCTTCGATATTGTCATTGGATGCACCCATATAAAATGAGTAATTAGCCAATGATTTTTCAGATGCTGCCTTGTATTTTTCTTCCAACATTGCCTGTGTTAACGTATTTGGAATCGTATTTGGCATTTCCATAAAACTGGTAATGCCTCCTGCAATAGCAGCTTTGCTCTCCGTATACAAATCTCCTTTGTGGGTTAAACCCGGATCGCGAAAGTGTACCTGGTCATCAATTACACC
>JAZBOW010000147.1:0-3046 GCA_036351335.1 Bacteroidales bacterium
CAATTATTGCTATTCCGGAAAGAGCCAAAACAGCCATCATCAAAAAATCTATTTTAGATTTTTTCATAACAAAATCAGATAATATTAGATTCAACTTAATGCTATACAAGTTATGAACAAAATTAGAAAAATGGAATTAAAACGGTTCGATTTTTAAAAGATTCCAGCGCTCCATTGTATTATGATAAATAACAAGCATACTATTTACTATTTTTACTCAACATCTTACTTCAACCCTCAGCAAATACTGATAGTTTTTGTATAAGACACATCGAAAAAATCAATAAATATTAACAAATAAATTTGAACATATTCCCATTATTTACTGTAAATTTGGTGTTATTAATAATCTTTAAAAGAATAATCATGGAAGAACAAAACACAGCGCCATCAATGCCAAGGATTGGAGATATGGCACCCGACTTTAAGGCCAATACGACACATGGTCCTATTCAGTTTTCAGAATACATAAAAGATAGTTGGACCATTCTGTTTTCTCATCCGGCAGATTTTACTCCGGTTTGTACGACAGAAATGAGTGGTTTTGCAACCCGTGGAGATGAATTTCGGGCACTGAATACCAAACTAATTGGATTAAGTATAGACAGTATTCATGCGCATGTTGCATGGGTTAACAATGTTAAAAAGAATACCGGAGTACTTTTCGACTTTCCCATTATTGCCGACATTGACATGAAAGTATCGCAGCTTTATGGAATGCTTCAACCGAATGAAAGTGAGACTGCAGCAGTACGGGCAGTATTTTTTATAGATCCTGCAGGAAAGATACGTTTAATCATGTATTACCCTTTAAATGTGGGAAGAAATATGGATGAAATACTACGTGTGCTAAATGGATTACAGGTATCTGATAAGCACAGCGTAGCTTTACCATTGGACTGGCAACCCGGACAAAAAGTAATTGTTCCTCCGCCAAAAACCGTTGCTGAAATGGAAGAAAGGGAGAAAAGTGATTACGAAATGATTGATTTCTATCTTGCAAAAAAAGATTTATAGTATAAGAGAAATCCAAGACAAAAAAATGCTTCAGAAACCTGAAGCATTTTTTGGCTGTAGTTTAATATAGCGATTATTTTAGTATCTTTAGATAAAATATTTCATCATGAAACTTTCAAAGGAAGATATTAAATCATACCTACTGGCCTTGCCGCAAGAAGAGCAATCTGCCTTTGTTGAAGAGCTTAGGGTTCTGACTTCTTCTTCAACAACTTCCAAATGCAAGCTTTCGCGACGGGTGATGTTGAATAACAAACAAGGTGTTTGCCCCCACTGTGAGCACCCTAAATACGTAAAGTTAGGTTTCGATAAGGGAGCCCAGCGATATAAGTGCAAATCTTGCAAAAGAAACTTCACGGAATATACTGGTACATGGATGGCTGGAATCCACAAGAAAGACAAGATCGATGAGTATATTGCACTGATGTTGGAAGAGAAAAGCCTTGACAAGATAAAAGAGGAATTGAATATCAATAAGAAGACAGCCTTTGATTGGCGCCATAAGATATTGTCATCGCTGGATGAAACTGAAAAAGATTCCTTTACCGGAATAACAGAAAGTGATGAAACCTTCATGCTGTTTTCGGAAAAAGGCAAGAAATCCCTATCCCGAAAAGGAAGAAAACGTGGAACAAAAGCCAAGAAAAGAGGCATCAGCAATGAACAGGTTTCTGTTATTGTGACTGCGGATAGAGCAGGGCAACAAGAGTTGAGTGTAGCGACTTTGGGGAGGATCAAGAAAATCGATATTGAGAAATCTATTGGAAGTAGGATTTGTGACAAAACGGTCCTTTGTAGTGATTCGCATGTTAGTTACAAAGGCTTTGCTTTAGATAATTCACTGGAACACCATGCAATACGGGCTGATCTAAAACAATACGTAAAGGATGGACTATATCATGTACAGCATGTTAATTCATTGCACAACAAGTTGAAAAAATGGCTGAATGAACAATTCTGGGGAGTATCAACAAAACATCTTCAGCAATATTTGAATTGGTTTAGAATGAAAGAAGCTTTAAAAGGAACAGCTTTGCCAATTAGTGAATTGGCAAACAGAACGATATTAGACACCAAAGCCCGGGCTAAGTATTTCGAGATAGAAAATAATTATAAATCACTAATATCATCGCAAACCTAAACTACAGCCAAGTTAAATAATAATAAACTGATTGCCAGACAAGTATCTCCCAGAAGTGGAAACTTATATTGCAAATATCTGGGCGATCGTGTTGAAATTGGAGGTAATTGTATTACTTATATGATTGGTGCGATTAGCATCTAAACATATTCCATTTTGTGAATAAAAAATTAAGCATATGGCTGTAAGAATTAATCTACAGGATCACCAATTATTTCTAAATTTCGGATCATACTTTTACCCAGTTCACTTGCAGTACCACGAACTCTGATGGCAATTTGACCGGCATCCAACGGTTTGTCATCGGTGACCTCTATAATTGTATTGCCGTCTATTTTCAACCAGATTCGTTTCCCTTTTTTGCCGCATTCAACTGTATGTCGCCAACCCGAATGCATAACATCTTTTTCTGCCTGACCAATTGTGCTACTTCCTTCTTCCGGTGCCGGATGTTTACGTAAGAATGGAGTACTATTATGTGCCATTACCCGGAAACCGAACATATAATCCTCAACTTCCTTTGTCCAAAATCCAAAACTATCACTATTATCTTTTAGAGTTAAATTTGCAGACTCTCCAATGTCTGAAGCATTTAATAGTGCAACCAGCACCGTTGCCGGATTTAAAGTCATGACTTCGTATTTCAAAACCACGTCTTTATATTTTTGGGGAGACAAAATCATAAAACCCTTACTTCCTTCTAATTCTTCCATAAAAAACTGACCATGGGTAACAAAACCGTTTCCATCACCCAGACTTTTCCAGGTTTCCAGTTCTTTTGGAGAATATTTGGTAACCGTTTGTGCATTAACTGAAACACAAAATGCAAACAATAAAATAATTAATACATTCTTTTTCATAGGTTTATGTTTTAAGTTATTATCTATA
>JAZBOW010000148.1:0-5777 GCA_036351335.1 Bacteroidales bacterium
AAAACAACTGCTAAATAGAAGAATCTATAGTTCTTGTCAACAATTACCAAAACAGCCGCGAAGTATATGGCGGCAATGGTAAAATAGTACAAATAATCCCTTAACTCGGCATTATCAAACAACCCGATAATAAAAATATAAACAAAACAAAGAAAGAACAAAACAGTATTACGGATCGATCGTTTGTTACGGATTTTGATGTGGGGCATGACGCGTATGTTTGAATCAAAAATACGAAATGTAATTTTACAGGAGCTGAATGCCGGTTATATCTTTTAACTTTGCCGAAAACTTATCGCCTTGGCATACCAGTATCATCAGATAAAGAATGGCATCAAACTGATCCACAAACAAGTGGAAAGCAATGTGGCGCATTGCGGATTGATGGTAGATACCGGCTCAAGGGACGAAAAAGAGCCCGAAAGTGGTATGGCCCATTTTATTGAGCACCTCATTTTTAAAGGCACCAAAAAACGAAAAGCCTACCATGTGTTGAGCCGGATTGAGAATGTGGGTGGCGAGCTAAATGCCTATACTACCAAGGAAGAAACGTGTATCTACGCTTCTTTTTTGCGACCTTATTACGCGGTTTGCCTTGAACTATTTGCTGATGTAGCTTTCAGCTCGATATTTCCTGAAAAAGAAATAAAGAAGGAAAAAGACATCGTTATTGATGAAATCAACTCCTATAACGACAGCCCGTCAGAATTGATATTTGATGACTTTGAAACACAGATTTTTAACGGGCATCCTTTGGCAGGGAATATCCTGGGCAGGATTGAAACAGTAAAAAAATTCAAAAAACCGGATATCTTCCGCTTTATCAAAAACAATTACAGCACCCAGCAGATGGTGATCGCATCGGTGGGCAACATAAAATTTGAAAAGCTGATCAAACTGACAGAACAGTATTTTGGCCCTATCAGATCCTCTTCGAGACATAACGGACGCTTGCCTTTTACAACCTACAAAGCCACAACACAAAGGGTTGATAAAGATTCCTATTTATCGCATTGTATGGTGGGAAATATAGCATATCCACGTGCACATCCTAAAAAAAATACATTGCTGTTGCTGAATAACCTGCTGGGTGGCCCGGCATTAAATTCACGGCTTAGTTTGGGTATCAGGGAGAAATATGGCTTTGCATATGGTATCGAATCCATGTACCAGCCCTATTCCGACACAGGCATTTTTGCCATCTACCTCGGCACCGATCCTTCCCATGTGGATAAAGGCATTCAATTGGTGATCAGGGAAATGAGGCGACTTGCCGATCGTAAACTGGGCAGCATTCAATTACAACGGGCCAAAAGACAACTGATTGGTCAATTGGCCATTAATTACGAATCGAACCTGAATGAAATGCTCGGCATCGCTAAAAGCCATTTAAATAAACCACGGGTAAAAACTTACGAGGAAATTCTGGCTGAAATCGACCTGATTACCGCCGAAGATATTCTGGAAGTAGCCAACGAGATATTCGACATCAACAATTTAAGTACCTTAATTTACAATGCCAAAAACTATGATTGATCCGAAAATTGAAGTATATATTGAAACACATACCACACCGGAGAACGAAGTATTGAAGGAACTCAACCGTCAAACGCATCTGCGGACTTTTTATCCGCGCATGCTTTCCGGGCATATCCAGGGAAAATTTTTGGAGATGGTTGTCCAGATGATACAACCCAACAGGGTACTCGAAATTGGCACCTTTACAGGTTATTCAGCCATTGCCATGGCGAAGGGCCTGAACGATGATGCCAAGATTTATACAATAGAAGTGAATGAAGAAATGGCCACTTTTATCGACGAATTTGTGGCTAAGTCAGGTTTGGAGAATAAGATCAGGTTGATAATAGGCGATGCTTTGGAGATCATCCCCACACTTGATGACGTATTCGACCTGGTTTTTATTGATGCCGATAAAGAACAATATGTGGATTATTACAAACTGGCCAAAGAAAAACTGAAGCCGGGCGGTTTTATCATTGCCGACAATGTGATATGGAGCGGCAAGGTGCTCGAAAGATCCAGCAAAACTGATAAAGAAACCCAGGGCATTGTAGCTTTTAATGAATTTGTAAAAAATGACCCGGACGTGGAGCAGGTGATGCTCTCCATCCGGGATGGCTTATTGCTGATCAGAAAGAAGTAAAATCTAATTGGTCTTAAACTTATAGGCCACTTTACTCAAATCTTCGTTTGCTTTTACGATCTTTTGTTTGAGGTTTTCTTTGTATGCTTTTAACTTGTCCATCATAGCAGCGTCACCGGTCGCTATCATCTGCGCAGCAAGAATAGCAGCATTGAGTGCACCATTAATGCCCACCGTGGCCACGGGGATACCCGGAGGCATCTGCACGATAGCCAGCAAAGCATCCATGCCATCCAGAGAAGCGTTGATGGGTACCCCGATAACGGGTACCGTCGTCATGGAGGCGATCACGCCCGGCAGGTGCGCTGCCATACCGGCACCGGCAATAATCACTTTCAAGCCATTCGCTTCCGCGTTCTTGGCAAATTTCTCAACTTCGGCAGGTGTGCGGTGTGCCGACAGGGCATTCATTTCAAAGGGAATTTCCATCTCTTCAAAAAAAGCAGCAGCTTTTTCCATCACTTTTAAATCGGACGTGCTCCCCATAATGATACTTACAATTGCTTTCATATATTCATCTTTTATTTAGATTTCGCAAAAATAAGCAAATCGGGTTATTTGGGAATGGCTAAATTTTAACTTTGTAATCGACTCATCATATGCGATCCAAATGAACCAAAAAGTAATCCAGATACACGATAAAAAGTTTGAACCTTTCATCAAATTTGCTGAAATTGACAAGGCGGTGGCAAAAATTGCCAACCGGATGAATGAAGACCTCCATGATAAAAAACCGTTGTTTATCGCCATTCTGAACGGTTCATTCATGTTCGCTTCCGATCTATTTCATAAAATTGATTTTCCGTGCGAGATTACTTTTGTAAAACTGGCCTCCTACAGCGGTACAAAATCCACAGAAACCGTCAGGCAACTGATTGGTATCGACGAGGACATTGTGGGCAGGAATGTTGTTATTATTGAGGATATTATCGACTCAGGACTTACCATGGAAAGGGTGGTGGCACAACTGAAAATGATTGGCGCCGCGGATATTAAAATTGCCACTTTGCTTTTTAAACCCAACTCCTTTAAAGGCACCTACCCGATTGATTATGTAGGACTTGAAATAGGTGATGACTTTATTGTTGGTTATGGCCTTGATTATGATAAGCACGGCAGGAATTTCAAAGACATTTATAAAATTGTTGAACCATAAAGAATACTGAACATGTTAAACATCGCGCTATTTGGCCCACCGGGATCGGGAAAAGGAACCCAGTCAGAAAAAATCATTGAAAAATACAAGCTCGCCTATATTTCAACAGGCAACCTTTTAAGAGCTGAAATTGCTGAAGGCTCCGAATTGGGTAAATGTGCCAAATCGATGATGGATGCCGGCAACCTGGTGCCTGATGAATTGATCGTTCAAATACTGGAAAAGAAAATCAAGAACCTGGACAAAGATGAAAAAGGTATTTTATTTGACGGTTTCCCGCGCAACCTGGTGCAGGCATATATCATTACCGGATTACTGGCCAAATTAAATACGGAACTCACGGCTATGATCAACCTGGAAGTAGCAGAAGAAGAACTGATGGACCGCATGCTCAAACGTGCCGCTATTGAAGGCAGGAGCGACGACAACCCCGAAACCATTAAAAACAGGTTTGTGCAGTACGAAGCCAAAACCAAACCTGTAGCTGATTTCTATAAGGAAATGGGAAAATGCTATACAGTTGATGGATTGGGCAGTATTGATGAGATTTTTGAACGGATCTCAGAGGTAATCGATAAACTCAAATAGAAAAGAAATACGAAACAACAACACATAAAAAAAGCTGCTCAATGGCAGCTTTTTTTTTAATTTCTTTTGCTTAGGCTTTATAATAGCCTTTTTCGGCGGCTCTTTTCAATGCTTCCGACAAACCGATCTTATTCACGGTTCTGATACCGGCAGCACTTACCCTGAGGTTCAACCACTCGCCTGTTTCAGGATTGAAAAATTTCTTATCCTGCAAGTTTACATGAAACTTTCTTTTGGTTTTTATATTTGAGTGGGAAACATGGTGTCCGCTAATTACTTTCTTTCCTGTTATTTGACAAATTCTTGACATGACTTTCTGATTTATTGAATCCTATCCGAAAAACGGAGTGCAAAGAACGGCATATTTTTTTAATTATTCAAGATTTCGATCATATTTTTATAAGTGGGTAGATTCAACCACCAGGTGCAACAGGTGAATTCGAAGTTACCTGTTCTTATACATTTCTTCGTAATAGCTTTGGTAGGCGCCGCTTGTAACATTGTCGAGCCATTGCTGGTTTTGGAGGTACCAGTCAACCGTTTTTTCAATGCCTTCCTCAAATTGCAGGGAGGGTTGCCAGCCCAATTGCTTCTGTAATTTGGACGAGTCGATGGCATACCTCAGATCATGCCCGGCACGGTCGGTTACATAGGTGATAAGTTTTTCGGAAGCTCCTTTGGCCCTGCCCAGCTTTTCATCCATTACACGACACAGCACCTTGATCAGGTCGATGTTTTTCCATTCGTTATGTCCACCGATGTTGAAAGTTTCGCCTATAGATGCTTTGTGATAAATAAGATCAATGGCATGGGCATGATCCACCACATAAAGCCAGTCGCGTACATTCTCTCCTTTACCATATACCGGCAAGGGTTTATTGTGTCGGATATTGTTGATAAACAGTGGGATTAATTTCTCAGGAAACTGGTTTGGACCATAGTTATTGGAGCAATTCGAAATCACGATGGGTAAACCATAGGTGTCGTGGTAGGCTCTCACCAGGTGGTCGGAGCTGGCTTTAGAAGCCGAATACGGACTGTGCGGATCGTAGGGCGTATCTTCGTAAAAGAAGCCGGTATCACCAAGTGAGCCATAGACTTCATCCGTCGATACATGGTAGAATAATTTGCCTTCAAAATGATCTTTCCAGATATGTTTGGCGGCATTGAGCAGGTTAACTGTACCCACAATATTGGCCATGATGAATTCCATCGGATTGGTGATAGAGCGGTCGACATGCGATTCGGCTGCCAGGTGGATCACACCGTCAAATTGTTCTTTTTTAAATAAATTGATGATAAAATCGCCATCGATTATATCCCCTTTTACAAAATGATAATTCGGTTTTTGATCAATATCCCTGAGATTTTCGAGATTTCCGGCGTAGGTTAGTCTGTCGAGATTATAGATTTGGTAATCAGGATATTTATTGACAAACAACCTGACCACATGCGATCCGATAAACCCGGCACCACCGGTTACGAGTATTTTTTTCATTTTTCCAGTTTTTTTCTGTAAGCCATTTCCCATTTCCAGGCAGTATCCATCATCTCATCAATGCCTCTTTCAGCGCTCCAGCCCAATTCATTGTTCGAAAATGCTGGATCCGCCCATACTTTTTCAATATCACCTTCGCGCCTACCCATGATCTTATAGTTTAATTTCATTCCGGTAACGTGCTCAAATGCCTTGATCACATCCAACACAGAATATCCCGTTCCGGTTCCCAGGTTGAACACTTCAAAATCTTCTTTCATTTTATTTTCGAGCATCCGGCGCACGGCCACCACATGGGCTTTGGCCAGGTCCATCACATGAATATAATCACGTACAGCCGTACCGTCAGGTGTGTTATAATCATCGCCCCA
>JAZBOW010000149.1:0-21015 GCA_036351335.1 Bacteroidales bacterium
ACTCTGGTTACGGGTTCTATAGTGATTTTCTTTGGCATAATTCAATATATTATAAAGATTTATTATTAGTCAAATTTTACAACTTCATAAGGTAAGTCCATTTCACTACCTGTAATCAGTGCTACCAGCGCATCCCAAATAAGGTCGGCACGCGGCGGGCAACCGGGTAAGAAATAATCCACTTTTACCACTTCATGACAAGGATATACATTGTCGAGAAGTTGAGGTAACTCAACGTCATTAGGCAATACTTTTTTTGTATTCAGTTTCACTGTGGGTCCATCTAAATAAGCTTCCTGTAAACATTCTTCAATTGGGATTCCATTTCTCAAAGCAGGCAATCCGCCCATAATGGCGCATTCGCCAAGAGAAATTAGAATGTCGCAGTTGTCTCTGAAATATTTAAGCACTTCCACGTTTTCACTGTTGCAACATCCGCCTTCAATAATGCCGATATCAACGCGTTTGGTAAACGTCTTAATATCATCAATTGGAGATTTATTGAATTCAACCAGTTCAATCAGGTCGAGGATACGTTCATCTATATCAAGTATTGACATATGGCATCCGAAACACCCTGCCAGAGAAGTTGTTGCTATTACTTTTTTAGCCATTTTTTTTTCTTTTAATTGTTACACTTCAAACTCACTTCCAATAGGTTTCTTGTCATATTTTCTGGTTCCGATTGGTTCTTTGTAACCAATTTCTTTCTTAAGGATGGAACCAACAGGACAATTGTCCATAGCCAATTGAGCGATTTCATCGGTCATTGTTTTTGCCATTTCCTCGTCAAGCACTACTTCTAATGTATACCCACGATCTTTAAAAGCGAAGTATTTTCGACCTTGCTCGTCTTCAATCGTTTTGATGCATCTTTTACAAGAAATACAACGGTTCTGATCTTTAATGATCTTTGGGCTTTTTGCATCAACTCCCTTTTGAGGGAATGTAAAGGGAAAACGCGGTACCATCATCTCATAACGATAGGCCATCGCCTGTAACTCACAATTGCCGCTTTTTTCACAAGATGGACAGAAATGATTGCCACTCACGAAAAGCAACTCGATGATACTCTTCCTGATATCGTTAATTTCCAGGGTATTGTTCTCGATCTCCATACCATCAGCAGCAGGTGTTGTACATGCTGTCATAAAACGGTTATTAATTTTGATGGTACACATCCGGCAACATCCTTTGGGTTTAACACCTTCAAAATTACATAAGGTGGGAATGTAAATTCCATTAGCATGAGCAGCCTGAACAATGGTTTGGCCTTCTTCTGCCGGAATTACTTTACCGTCTATTTTAAGTTTTATTGTCTTATTCATTTTGACTTATTTTTTTCAGTTTGAATGAAATTCCGTTTTTCTGCCTACAAATTTGTTAGCCGCTTCAACCGACTTAACTATATCAAATGTATTATCATAATCAGCCATAGCCTGAACATGTTGTTCATATATATGCCTGAAATTAAGTATACTGGATAATATTGGGTTGGCAGCAGTTTGGCCAAGGCCACACCTACTTACTTTGATGGTTTTTCCCCATGTCAGCAAATCATCAATATCTTTTCTAACACCATGGCCATTTAATATTTTTTCCAGCTTCATCTTCATGATATATGGCAGGTTTCTGCATGTGGAACATGAACCACAGGATTCTTCAATAAAGAATTCCATGAAATTCATCACCACATCACGTAACAAGTCACGCTCCGTATTGAAAATGATCATAGATCCCCCGGTTGGCAAATCTGAATAACTGAGTTTCCTGTCGAAGAATTTTTCAGCCACCATCATGCCAGATGGTTTATACCATTTCATCAGGTCAGAACTACTTAAGTTATCAAAGTCGCGGGGACCGATTAGCATACCGGAAGGGCCACCGACCTGTATTGCCTGAACTTTTTCAGCTCCACACATTTCAATTACTTCGCGAATGCTTGTACCCCAATCAACCTCATAAATTCCTGGAAATTTACAATCGCCTGAAATACTCAGCAGTTTTGTACCTGTAGAATCTTTCGTTCCATACTTGCTGTACCAAGCCGCACCATTTTTAATAATCCGAACCGCTGACGCGAGGGTTTCCACGTTATTTACGATAGTCGGGTAGTTCAAATATCCTTTTTCAACTGGAAATGGTGGTTTATCCCTTGGCTCACCTCTTTTTCCTTCAAGCGATTCAATAAGTGCCGATTCCTCACCACAAACATATGCTCCGGCTCCTAATTGAATCCGGATATCAAAATTGAAATCTTTGATACCATTGATTTGTTGTCCGAGGAAATTCTTTTCTCTCATTTCGCTTAATATCCTGTTCAGGTATTTAAGCATATATTTATACTCATAACGTAAGTAAACCAGGCCAATATCGGCACCCGTAGCATACGCCGCGATAACCATTCCTTCAAAAACAAGGTCAGGGTATTCGGTGAGCATAACACGATCTTTAAAGGTGCCTGGCTCTCCTTCATCAGCATTACAGATAATAACACGATGATCGCCTTCCACGCGACGGCCAAAACGCCATTTCATGCCTGTTGGAAATCCGGCTCCGCCCCTACCTCTCAGGTCTGACTCTTCAATGATTTGAATGACATCCTCAGGTGAATGCTTTGATAATTCATTTTCGATGACCTCAAAGCGTTCGTAATTTTTATTCAATAAAATAGAGCCCTTGCGGATATTGTTATTGACCATAGCCTTCATATCAGGATCGGCATTGTTACCGTCACCATAACTTTCATAAATGAGTGATCTCAATTCTTTACCTTCCTTCAAGCCCTGAATGAGCTTTACAACCCGGTAAGGTGTAAGATTCGTAAAAACAATGTCGTTAATAATGGCCGCTGGCCCCTGATCGTTCATACCGATACAAGATGTATCATACAATCCGAACATACCATCTTCCGTAACATGACCAAAGGTAGTTCCACAGGCTTTTTCAAAAGCTTCTTTCACACCTTTGCGATCACGCATGCATGCGGTAATGCTATTATTTAAATAAATGTTGCACTTAGCACGGGGTTTGTCAGTAAAAAAATGATAAAATGAAACTGTTTCTTTAACCTCGGCTGCTGAAATGCCAAGAGATTTTGCCAGTTGATTTATATCATTTTTATCAACATAACCTTTATCGTCATGAATATCTAGCAGAATATCCATTAAGCGACTCCTGTCGCTATTGTACTTGCTGATGATTTGATTAATTTTTTCTTTCATTATGATTGGTTTCTTTAGATGAAAGTGTAAATAATTATACTGTTAAATAATTAACAACAAAAGTATGCCAATTTTGTTAATTAATTCACAATTATGAATTTAGAAATATTATAAATTATATTTTTGCCGGATTATTGGCGGAATGATCAAAGCAAAAGAAATACATATTAGCGGACTGGTCCAGGGGGTTGGATTCAGGCCATTTATTTACAGATTGGCACATGAATATGGCCTAAAAGGCTGTGTAGAAAACAACAATCTTGGAGTGAAGATCATAGCTGAAGGTGACGAACCGGCAATTAAGGCATTTATTACTGACATTCCAAAAAGGTTGCCACAGGCTTCTTCTGTCGAGAGTATTAATTCAAGAGAAATCGAGATCCATAACTTTGATGAATTTACAATTGCAAGAAGTCAGTCGGTTTCAGATGAAATAACTGAAGTCAGCCCAGATATTTCCGTATGCCAGGATTGCCTCAATGATATGAAAAATCAGGACCGACGAATTGATTATCCATTTACCAACTGTACCAATTGCGGACCCCGGTTTACGATCATTAAAGACCTCCCCTACGACCGGCAAAAAACCACAATGAAAATTTTTAAGATGTGTCCGGCCTGTGAAAAAGAGTATACAACCATCCTTGATAGGCGATTTCACGCCCAGCCCGTAGCTTGTGAAGTCTGCGGGCCCAAATACAAACTTCATTACCAGGGAAAGGAAATTTCGAATATTCTTGACATCATTGCAATAACAGCTAGGCTACTTGAAGAAGGTAAGATAATAGCCATTAAAGGGCTTGGCGGTTATCACCTGGCATGCAGCGCCTTTAATGAGAAAACCATTAAGCTTCTGCGGGAGCGAAAAAACCGAGAAGGAAAGCCATTTGCACTTATGTTCCGCAATTTGGAAAGCGCTGATGAATACCTTTATATAAATAAGGAGGAAAAGGAGCTGCTCACAGGCTGGCGCAAACCAGTGACCTTATTAAAAATAAAAAAAGAAATGGTGCCATCCATAAGTATCTTCCTCAATACAGTGGGTGCTATGCTGCCTTATATGCCATTTCATTATATGCTTTTTGAAAATTTAAAGGTTCCGGCAATCGTATTGACAAGTGGCAACATTTCTGATGAGCCTATCGTGATTGATGACACGGAAGCATTGTTAAAGTTTCAGCCGATCTCAGATGCAGTTGTCACATATAATCGCGAAATACACAACAGAACGGACGATTCTGTTGCTTTGTTTGTCAATAATAAATCAAGACTAATCAGACGATCAAGAAGTTATACCCCTTCCCCTATTCATTTGGATATAAATACAGAAGGCATTTTTGCGGCTGGGGCTGAACTGGTCAATTGTTTTTGTATTGGTAAAGGTAAACAGGCCATCATGAGTCAGCATATTGGCGATTTGAAAAATCTGGAAACACTTGATTTTTATACGGAGTCGGTAGATCGATTCAAGAGGTTGTTCCGTTTCGAGCCTCAATTGGCTGTATGCGATATGCATCCTGATTATCTGTCAACCCATTTTGCCAGGGAACTCAATATACCTATTTTAGAAACCCAACATCACCACGCACATATCGCTTCGTGCATGGCAGAATATAAAATAGATGAAAAGGTAATCGGCATCAGTTTTGATGGCACTGGTTACGGCACTGACGGACATGTTTGGGGAGGTGAATTTTTTGTCTGCGATTTGAATGATTTTGAAAGGGTCTCCCATTTCGAGTATATACCACAACCAGGAGGTGATGTTGTTACCAAACATCCATGGCGAATGATGTTATCATACATGCAACATTACTTTGGAAATGATGTAATTGACCAATACCCGTATTTATTTAATAACATCCATGCACAGGAATTAGCATTGGTGAATGTGATGCTTGGAAAGGGTATCAATTGTCCGTTGACCAGTAGTGCCGGAAGGTTATTCGATGCCGTATCCGCTTTGCTGAATATTTGTAAAACAGCCAGCTACCACGCCGAACCACCTATGCGATTAGAATCAGTTGCAAAACAAACTTCTGAAAATTATGCTTTCAATGCGGGTGAGGAAATTAGTTTTAAACCCACATTTGAGGGTATATTAAAGGATATTGATCAGAAAATAGATGTAGGAGTAATCTCAGGTAAATTTCATAATACGATTGTGCAGGTCATCATTAAAACCGCACAAAAAGTCAGCCATCAGAGAGGTATAAAGAAAGTTGTACTATCCGGAGGAAGTTTCCAGAACAGGATATTGTTAAAAAAAGCCGAAAATTCGCTTAAGGATGCTAATTTTGCAGTCTTTTCGCAATCAGCCATACCTTCTAATGATGGAGGTATTGCTCTGGGGCAACTCGCGATTGCAGCTAAAAGAAGAGAATTGGGTTTAATCTAAATTGAAATTATGTGTTTAAGCATCCCCGCAAGGGTTGATAAAATAGAAAAAGAGACGGCCGTGTGTACCGTTGGAACCAGCAGTTATAATGCAAGTTTGGAGCTTTTAGTACATGAAGATGTGCATGTTGGTGATTACGTTTTGATTCATACAGGGTTTGCCATTCAGAAATTAGATGCTGAAGAAGCAGAAGCTACTCTGAAAACATTTGATGAGTTTAAAGCTTTGAATAATATATTGGATGATGAAGAAAAAGACACCCATAAACGAATCATTTAAAGCTCATTATTTATGAAATACATTGACGAATACCGCGACAAAGATATTGTGCTGATGCTGGCGAGAGAAATTGAAAAAGTATCAACAAAGCCCATACGGCTCATGGAAGTTTGTGGTGGTCATACCATGTCAATTCAAAAATATGGCATCCCATACCTGCTACCTGAAACTGTTGAATTAATTTCAGGTCCGGGTTGTCCGGTTTGCGTTACTAGCCGCAGCTACATAGACAGGGCTATCGCATACAGCCGTCTTGATGACGTAATCATCACAACTTATGGTGATCTTATCCGGGTTCCGGGTTCTACTTCAAGTCTCGATATTGAAAAAGCTAAAGGAGCCGATATACGTATCGTTTATTCCATACTGGATGCCCTTATGATTGCCAAGGAAAACCGGCATAAAAAGATCGTTTTTCTGGGCATCGGGTTTGAAACAACAGCGCCCAGTTCTGCTGCCGGTATCATCAAAGCGCAAATGGCTGGTATCAGCAACTTTTATGTCTACAGCGCCCATAAAGTAATGCCCCCGGCCATGGAAACCCTTATTGACGAAGGTGTACTGATTGATGGTTATATCGGCCCTGGACATGTGAGCACCATCACCGGTGAAGGTATCTACTTGAATATTCCCAAAAAATTTGGGCTTGGCGTGGTCATCAGCGGCTTTGAACCTGTCGATCTGATGCAGTCGATCCTCATGTTGGTTCGTCAATTTGAAAATAATGATCCGAAAGTGGAAATTGAATACACCAGGGTCGTTAAACCCGAAGGCAATATCAAGGCACAAGAAACGCTCGATGAAGTTTTTGAATACCGTGATGATTGGTGGAGAGGTTTAGGGGTATTAAAAAATAGCGGCCTTAAGATCATGGAAAAATATGCCATGTATGATGCCGAAAAACAAATTGAAGTTGACGTTGAACCCTTGAAGGAACCCAAGGGTTGCATATGTGGAGATATACTTCGTGGGGTAAACAAACCTAAAGACTGCAAGCTTTTTGGAACCGTTTGTACACCTTCTAATCCAGTGGGTTCCTGCATGGTTTCAAGCGAAGGATCGTGTGCAGCATACTACCTTTACAATAGATAATCACCTCGGCTTTTATTGCATTTAAATAAATTTATGAAAAATCAATTCGATACAATACTACTTGGACATGGAAGTGGTGGAAAACTGAGTCATGATTTGATCACGGAACTGTTTGCTAAACATTTTGATAATGATATTCTGCGCCAGCAGTCTGATTCTGCTATCATTAAGACATCTCATACACACCTGGCTTTTACCACAGATTCATTTGTCGTTGACCCCATTTTTTTCCCTGGTGGTGATATCGGGAAACTAGCCATTGCCGGCACTTTAAACGATCTGGCGGTTTCGGGTGCAACACCAAAATACTTAAGCGTTGGCTTTATCATTGAAGAAGGACTCGCTTTCGATGATCTGGAGCGTATTGTCATTACCATGGCTGAAGAAGTTAAAAAAGCCGGTGTAAAAATAGTTACCGGCGATACAAAAGTGGTTGACAGGGGTAAATGTGACAAGGTTTTCATTAATTCATCTGGAATTGGGATACTTGATAAGAAAAATATACATATCAGTTCAGGAAGTCAGATCAAAGCAGGCGATAAAATCATCATTAATGGTTCTATTGGTGACCATGGTATGGCCGTGATGGCTGCACGGAATGACCTCAATATTGCTGCCGATATCGTTTCTGATTGCGCCTGTTTACATGATCTTATTCATTCAGCACTGGATGCAAGTGATCAAATCAAATTCATGCGTGATGCTACGCGGGGTGGATTGGGTACTGTAATTGCCGAATTAGCCAAAGGAAAAGAATTTGGCATTCACCTTCATGAAGAACATCTGTATGTGAATGAAGGCGTAAGAGGCATGTGTGAACTACTTGGCTTTGATCCAATCTATGTAGCCAATGAAGGAAAAGTAGTAATGGTAGTAGCTGCAGAAGATGCACAACACGTTTTAGCGGCCTTACAAAAACACGAAACCGGAAAAAATGCCAGTATCATCGGTGAGATCACAAACGACCATTCAGGTAAAGCCTGGTTAGAAACCCAGGTAGGGGGAAAAAGAATTATCGAGATGTTATCTGGGCAGCAGCTTCCCAGGATTTGTTAGAGTTCGTATTCGTTGTAAAACCTTGACAATTCCTGAGTCAGGTCCTGGAACGTCAGGTAGTGGTTAGAGCATCCTTTTCTAGAGCATATGCTCACACGTCCTCCAGCCTTGAGTACAAATGTTACCATGGGCGCACCACAAAGTTTACACTCTTCTTTTACGGTTAATTCCTGATTGCATTTCGGGCAATAAAAATCAACAATAGTATTTGTTTTAATATCGATGTTCGATGTGTGATCGAAACACTCAAAAAGAGAACAAAGATTAATAGTTCCCCTATCTTCCGGTGTTACGATATTCAATCGGATACTCGGATAATCACTCAATAAATTTTCATTATCCATCAATGATTCCCTGCAATTCGGACATTTAACTTGAAGTGATATTTTCTTTTTCATCTTCTTTGAATTATGTAATTAGATAAAATGAATTTGCCTGTACCAATATAAGAAAATATTTAATACCTCTCCGACAAGCAAATATTAATATTTTTGCAACAATATTTACAATAAACAAAATATTATGTGTGGAACATGCGGATGTGGCGAAGATAGCCACGTAACATATACAAAGCCAGGAAGTAAAGATCATTCTCACACTCACCCTCATGCAGATGATCACGATCATTCACATGAACATTCTCATGGTCATTCACATGAAATTCAACTTGAAATTGATGTGCTTTCTAAAAATAATATGCTCGCCGAACGAAACCGGGGCTATTTTGAAGCATTAAAGATCAAGACATTTAATCTAGTAAGTTCACCAGGATCAGGAAAAACCAGTTTACTGGAAAAGACCATCACGGAGCTTAAGAACGACCTGGATTTTTATATCATTGAAGGTGATCAACAAACCACGCATGATGCTGACCGCATTGATAAGGCCGGCGCACCAGTTATCCAGGTAAACACAGGTAATGGCTGCCATTTGGATGCACATATGATTAATCATGCTACCAAAGATTTGGCGCCGAAAGAAAACAGTATTTTATTTATTGAGAACGTAGGCAACCTGGTATGTCCATCCCTTTTCGATTTGGGTGAAAGCAAGCGAATTGTAATCATTAGCACCACAGAAGGTGAAGACAAACCCTTGAAATATCCAACGATGTTTGAAACATCACAACTATGCATTATTAATAAAACGGATTTATTGCCCTATGTTGATTTTGACATGGAAAAAGCAAAGTCGTACGCAAAACAAGTCAATCCCAAACTCGAATTTATCGAATTATCGGTAAAATCATGTGAAGGAATGGATGCATGGTATAGCTGGCTTAAAAAGCAGTAATTGCTTAAAGCGAATCGTTTTTTAATCATCCGTACAACACAACACTTGAGCAAAAAGGTTAAAACAGCAAGGCTTTCCATTTATTCCAACTCAGTATTGATTGTGTTAAATATGGTGGTTGGCCTTATAAGTGGTTCTGTAAGTATCATTTCAGAAGCTGTTCATACGATTATTGATCTCTTAGCCGCTGTAATGGCTTATTTTTCAGTTAAAATTTCCGACAAACCTGCCGATCAGAAACATCCTTTCGGTCATGGTAAATATGAAAATATTTCAGGGGTAATTGAAGCCCTGCTGATTTTTGTGGCATCAGGATGGATTATTCATAATGCCATAACGAGGCTCATCCATGGAGAGCAATTGATCGGTAATTATGGGCTAACACTGGGTTTTATCGTTATGATGATATCGGCACTCATAAACCTGATCGTTAGCCGGAGATTATATAAAGTAGCCAGGGAAACTGATTCAATTGCTTTAAAGGCAGATGCACTGCATTTAAGCACACATGTGTATACTTCTGCAGGTGTGGGTATCAGTCTCGCAGTTATTTATTTTACGGGCTGGCATTTTTTAGATCCTATTGCAGCCATTGTTGTGGCTTCCTATATTTTAAAAGAGGCAATTGAAATCCTGATTGAAGCTTTTCAACCACTGGCAGATGCCGCTCTTCCTGAGAATGAGATCATCCGCATTGAATCAACCATCGTTAAAAACCTGGGGTTTGCCAAAGATTACCATATGCTCAGAACCCGTAAAATGGGTTCAAACCGGGAAGTTGACTTTCACCTGGAGGTTCCGGGAAGCATGACTGTTGCAGATTCACATCAACTTTGTGACTTGATCGAGAATGAATTACAAAAAGAATTGCCCAATCTAAAAGTAACCATCCACGTGGAACCGGAGGGTTATCACTCCAATGAATAAACTTATTATTCAGGTTTATACATTAATTCTCCACCAAGATACGTGGCCAACACTTTAGCAGAAGGAAGTGTTTCTTCATCAATTTGCATGAGGTCTTTATCTATGATGACAAAATCGGCTGCTTTTCCTACTTCGATGCTTCCTTTAAAATCCTCATCAAAGCTACCTTTCGCAGGCCATATAGTAATGGAACGCAGCGCGTCTTCCCTGCTGAGGGCATTTTCCGTTTGAAACCCACCTTCTGGCCATCCTTCCAGATCTTTTCGAACTACAGCAGCATAAAAAGTATGCAAGGGATTGATTCCTTCCACAGGAAAGTCTGTACCATTTATCAACCAGCCATTTTGCTTCAACAATTCCTTATAAGCATAAGCTGTTTTTAAACGATCATCACCCAAACGCTCATCCGCCCAGTACATATCACTGGTACAATGTGTCGATTGAACCGAAGGAATAATACTGTATTGTTTGAACAACTTAAAATCATCAGGATGCACAATCTGCGCATGCTCCACACGCCATCGCCTGTCATTAGGACCACCTAAAAACCGTGCGTAGGTGTTTAACATAATCCGGTTGCCCGAATCACCTATTGCATGGGTATTCACCTGAAAACCTGCATTATATGCCTTGTTACAAATATCATAATAGTATTGTTCAGCATTCAGTTGTAAACCAAAGTTTCCGGGATCATCTGAATAGGGTGCTATCAGTAAAGCACCTCTTGATCCCAATGCTCCATCAATATATAGTTTCACTGAGCTAACAGTCAACTTTCCTGTAAAAATGGGTTTTTTAGAGAAAAAATAATCAAAATTTTCTTCCGAAGGTTCAATCATTGCATATACGCGCATATCAAGTATACCAGCCTTTTGTAAAGAATCAATGAGTAAGATTGACCGTTTACTCAGACCCGCGTCCGTAACTGTTGTTAAACCCACGGCAAAGCAATCTTCCTGTGCTTTTTGCAAAGCTTTTACCATCAATTCCGCTGATGGCTTCGGAATAGCGGAACCGATAAGCCCCATAGCGTTATCGATAAAAATACCTGTTGGTTCACCTTTTACTTTAATAATATCACCGCCTGACACATAAGATTCAGACGTTATTTTAGCTCGTTTCATAGCTTCTGAATTGGCAATCAATGCATGTCCGTCTACACGTCGAAGCACAACCGGTGTATTTGGAAATGCCAGATCCAATTTTTCTTTAGTCGGAAATTCCTTGATCTCCCAATCATTCTGATCCCAACCCCTGCCGGTAATCCACTCAGATGGATAATTCTGATGATGACTGATCACACGTTCAACAACTTCATGGAATGATTTCGTTCCTCTTAGATCCACATTAAAAGCGGATAAGCCATATCCCAGAAAATGGCTGTGGCCGTCGTTAAATCCGGGATAAATAGCTTTGCCATTCACATCAATAGTTTGATTAGATGTATAGGCATTGCTAATTTCATCATCATTACCAATGGCCACGATTCTTCCATCATGGACTGCAAAGGCCGATACCTGGTCAAAGTTCTCATTCACCGTATACACGCGGGCATTAAAAATAAGAAGGTCCACTTCTTGCTTGCAGGAAGTCAGAAGCGCAGTTAGCACAATAGCAATCGTAAACAGGTGTTTCATATGTCAAAATAATTAAGGTGTATGTTTTTGTTTTTTTTCAAATATGACTTTTTCTTTATTAAGCGTGATGTCATCTTTATCAAAAAAAGAATTGATGATGCCTTTTTCCAGCAACTCTTCAGGTTTACCACTTGCAACTTTCCCTTCACTTCCCAGAAGCCAGAGTTGGTCAGAAAACCTTAATGCGGCTTCCAGGTCATGCGTAGCAGCGATAATGCCTTTTTTAAATTCACGGCTTAAAAATTTAAGCAATTCCATAATTTCCACTTTGCCTGGCGCATCAATAAAAGCCACAGGTTCATCCAAAATAATGATCGGTGTTTCTTGCGCTACAGCCCTTGCTATCAGCACTTTTTGCTTTTCACCATCGCTTAGTTGCTGAAAGTTTCTATTTGTAAAATCCTGCATTCCAACCAAATTCAAAGCATCTGAAACAAACGAATGGTCTTCATCGGTCAAGCGGCCTGAAAATCCGGTATATGGATACCTTCCGGTTGATACGATCTCGTAAACCGTTAAAAATGATTCATCAATCTTGTCCGTTAATACGACAGCTACTTTTTTCGCTAATTCTTTCACTGCCAACTCATGCAATAATGTATTCTCATAAAGCACATCCCCTGAAAGCGCCTTTCGGAATCCCAGCAAAGTTCTAATAAAAGTTGACTTTCCGGCACCATTGGGTCCTAATATCGAGACAAACTGTCCTTCGTACAATTCAAAATTTAATGATTGATGCAGGACAAGTTTTCTTTTCTTTTGAAGTTCGAATCCAGTTTCCAGATTTATTATGTTGAGTAGCGATTTCATGCCCTTTTTACCTTTCCTCTTTTTACAATTACCCAGATGATTACCGGGGCCCCTACCAATGAAGTCACCGCGTTTATCGGAAGGGAAGTGTCATATCCGGGAAGCCTGGCTATCAGATTGCAAGCGAGCGTTAAGGTAACGCCCATAACTATAACGGCGGGCATCAATATCCTATGATCTGATGTTTTAAAAAAGTTTCGCGCTAAATGCGGAATAGCTAAACCCACGAAGGCGATCGGTCCGGTAAATACGGTTCCCAATGCTATCAATAATCCCGATATGAGGATCAGCGTTATCTGTACTTTTTTCACATGAACACCAATACTTTTTGCGTAATGATCTCCAAGCAACAGTGCATTGAGCCCTTTCTGATAAAAGAATACGACAAAAGTTACGATTAGCGAAGCAAGCAGTAAAAATATAGATTGATTCACAGTCGTTTTCGAAAAACTGCCCAATCCCCATAATATATATGCATGCAACTCTTCTGCCCTGCTAAAAAACTGGATAACGCCAACAATGGCTGATACTGTGTACCCGATCATAATACCAATAATAAGAATGGTGACCACATTGCTGATTCGCTGAGAAGCAAAAATGATGATGGCCAGCACGAAAAGTGCACCTAAAAGCGCGGCGCTCACTATGGAAACTTCATGAAATAGTGAAGCCGAATTAAGCAGGTCAAAATGATAAATGCTTCCGGCAAATACCACCAATGCAACACCGAGACTGGCACCGGAACTTACACCCAGTACTGATGGCCCGGCCAGAGGATTACGGAAAACCGTCTGTAAGATCAAGCCGGCAACACCCAGCGAAATCCCAACAGCAATGGCTGTGATGGCCTGTGGGAGTCGGTAATCAATTACAATCACTTTGCTAACTTCTTGTATGTTATTGCTACCGGTTAAAATTAGCAGAACCTCTTTCCAGGGAATTAATACGGAACCATACCAAAGGTTTGCCAGGAATAAAGCAATCAACAGCGCCACAAATACAAAAAGCCAGGATGAAGTTTTAACTATGGTATCCATATGGTAAATCAATCGCCTAAATTACTTTAAAATCTGATAATATTTAGGAGTGTAATCTGGTAGCAACTCAGGATGAAATGCAAAGATCATATCTGCTAACAGCCACTGGGGTTCGAGCGGACTTTTTTCAAAATAGGCTGTTGCCTCAGCATTGCACCAAATGACATGCTTATCCTTAAATGCTTTAAAATTTGTATACAATTCATTTTCTTCAGCCAGCGCTTCATAAGTAGACTCATCACCGTAGGAACCTACAATGCGCCAATAATCGGCATTGTGCGCTTTGCTGTAAACCACCTCATAATCAAGCGGGAAACTTCCAGTGTGGGAATCATCTTTCCAGATGTAATCAACACCGGCATCCATGAATAAAGCAGCAATGTAGCTTTTTCCACCTGGAACATACCACTGGCCGTTAAAATACTTATCAGAAAAGACCGTAGGCTTATCCACCAGATTTTTTGTCAAATTTCGGTACTTTAAATAATTTGATTCCATTTCACGGAATAATTCAGCCGCGAAATCGTCGGTACCAAAAAAAGTGGCAGTAAACTTGATCCATTCAGCCCTGCCAAGTGGCTCATTTTCAAAATAATCATAAAATGGCACCAAGTGTTTTCCGGTATTTTCCAGGGGATGCTGTTCCGTAAATTTATAGGGTGAATAGAAAATTACTGATGGATTCACCGAAAGTATTTTTTCGATAAAATAATCGGATGTGGTAGCCAATTCAACGATCTCTCCGTTATCTAACTTTTTTCTTACTGCCTCACTTTTTATGTACCTTGCTTCAGAAACGCCCTTCACTTGATCTAACAATCCAAGCCTTTCAAAGGCATTTAATTGCGTTGCCGAAAACACGGCTACATTTGCAAGCGGCAATACAATTGTATTACCTGATGGTTGAAAACCATGCTTTCTCATCACTGAACTATCTACAATATAGTATGTAGCAACCACATAATCTACAAGTTCTGGATGGTAGATTACAAGTTTTTTTATGCCTTGGATTTCATACAGGTCAAAGCCTTTTGCATACCTGATGCTGGATTGAAACATGGAATCCGAAGCAGATTTGAAAAGTGATTCAATTTTGTTTACTTCCATTCTGTTTTGGCATGAGAACAGACCCATAATGAGCAACAAAAAAAGAGCAAGTATACAGGTTTTAGGCACTTTTCAAAGAATTTATTCTACAGAAAGATCATCGCGTTCCAATAATAAAATAGAATGCTGTGGCACAATAAAATACTTTTCGTTGTGGTACTGAATTTCAACGGCTCCTTTCTTTAAAAAGATCGCCAGGTCGCCTACAATTGCCTGTAAAGGGATATAGCTGATGGCATCTTCTTTCTTTTTGTGCTTCCAGGGTTCATCCATCTCATCAGATGGCATGGGGATAGGGTAACCGGGACCAGTTTTTACCACATACCCACTCTGGATTTCTTCTTTTTCTTTATATCCCGGTGGTAATAAAAGCCCGCCGCGGGTTTTATTGGCTTCTGATTTGGGCTTGATCAGCACCCTGTCGCCAACAACAATTAGCTTATCAATCGGATTGGTTTCTAATTCTGGCATTTGAACTTCTTTTGTATGGCAAAAATACGCTAATTTTGCAAGAAATTAAGCCATTTAACTATGCGTTTCGTAACATTCAGAACACCCAAACCGAAGCAGTTTAAATACAAACCCCGTTACTATGATGAGAATATTGATGCGCTCGAAAAACGGAAAGCGGAGCTGGGTTTTGATTCCAGTGTTTCGCACCATGAATCGCTCAAACTCCAAATGTCGAAAAGGTGGCGTAAATCTGATAGAAATTACAAGAAAAGTACCTTATCAAAAATGATTACCTATTTATTCATAGGATTTGTGATCGTGGGTGGAATTTACTTGATATTTTTTACGGAATTTGTTGAGAAACTCATCGCACTGTTTGGAATTAGATAAGAACTATTAGATGTCGAATTATATCAAGTTGCTTCCTGATTCTGTTGCTAATCAAATTGCTGCAGGAGAGGTTATCCAGCGTCCAGCTTCAGCTGTGAAGGAATTACTGGAGAATGCTGTGGATGCAGGCGCTGCAGAAGTTGAACTCATTATCAAGGATGCCGGGAAAACACTCATCCAGGTAATCGACAATGGTTGTGGTATGTCGGCCATGGATGCCCGTATGTGCTTTGAGCGGCACGCCACCTCCAAAATCAGCAGTGCTGACGACTTATTCGCCATTCGTACCATGGGATTTCGTGGCGAGGCATTGGCATCAATAGCGGCTATTGCGCAGGTTGAAATGAAGACTAGACCGGCAGAAGACGAGATTGGTACTTGTTTACAGATTGAAGGATCGAAAGTCATCTCACAAGAGCCCTGCCAATGCAGTTCCGGAACAAATCTTATCATTAAAAATTTGTTTTTCAATGTGCCTGCCCGAAGGAATTTCCTTAAATCAAACACGGCTGAGACGAGACATATCATAGAAGAATTTATTCGTGTAGCCGTTATTCAGCCAAGCGTGGCATTTTCAATGATCCACAATGACAAGGTCGTATTTAAACTGCCGAAAGGCGGATTAAAATCACGGATTGTTGGCTTATTTGGCACCAATTACAACGAAAAATTACTTCCGGTAGAGCAAAGAACGGAAATACTCACGATCAAAGGATTTATTGGGAAACCGGAATATGCTAGAAAAACACGTGGCGAACAATATTTCTTTGTAAACAAGCGGTTCATCAAACATCCTTATTTGCATCATGCCGTTAATAATGCGTTTACCGAACTGATTCCAGTAGATTCATTTCCATCATATTTTTTGAATATCGATATTGATCCCAAAGAAATTGACATCAACATTCACCCGACAAAAACGGAAATTAATTTCAGGGATGCCAAATATGTGTACGCGGTGATGCAGGCTGCTGTAAAACAATCTATCGGCAAATATAGCCTCACTCCCACAATCGACTTTGAAATAGATCCCGCTATTGAATTAGCACTAGGTAATCTTCCCAAAGAAGGCCTAAAGCAGCCGAAAATACACTTTGATCCCGATTACAATCCATTCAAACAAAAACGGAGTGAAGGCTTTAGAAGCGAAATACCGATCAAAAAAGAAAAGCAGGATTGGAATGAATTTTATCAGCATCACTTGCCGGAAGAAAAAAATACCGGAGAGACAGAAGAATCTGAGAAGGCTCATGATACTGGTCTTGACCTGATACATGAAAAAGAGCGATTGAAGTTTTTTCAGATCCAAAATACCTTTATTACAAGCAATGTCAGGTCAGGATTGATGGTCATTGACCAGCATAAAGCACATGAACGAATACTATATGAATATTATTTCAAGAAACTGAAGGGTGCAACACATGGATCGCAGCAAATGCTATTTCCGCAAAACATAAGATTATCACCAGGCGATGCAGAAATCGTAAGGGAGCTTAAATCGGATTTGCTGAAGCTGGGTTATATGCTGGACTCTGTCGGGAAAAATGGCTTTGTCATAAATGGTATTCCGGCTGATTTACAGGAAAATGATTCAGTGGTGGTGTTGGAACGCATCATTGAGAATCACAAGAAGCATTTAAAAGACATCAATTATGATAAAAGCGTTAATTTAGCGCGTTCAATGGCTGTGAACCTTGCTGTAAAGCCCGGAACCCGGCTTCAGGAAAAGGAAATGGCCGAGATATTTGACAGCCTTTTTGCCTGTCAAGCGCCTGAAACCGCGCTTGATGGCAGCAGAACACTGGCTATCATACCATTAAATGATATTGAACACTATTTAAAAGAAAAGAAGAAGTAATGCAACAATTTCGTCCCGGAGGATTTAGTGTTTTACCCCTGGTTGTAAAAAACCTGTTGATCATTAACGCCTTGTTTTACCTGGCCACATTAGCACTGGAAAGTACAGGTATTGATCTTTATAAAACCCTGTCATTATACTATCCCACATCCAAACAGTTTGGTATCTGGCAATTCGTCACCTATATGTTCATGCATGGAAGTTTCACCCATATACTGTTCAATATGTTTGCCTTATGGATGTTTGGTAATGTGCTGGAAAACGTATGGGGACCAAAAAGATTCCTGAATTATTATTTAGTAACAGGGATTGGTGCCGGAATTACGCATCTCGTTATTGCGTATATACGAATCGCGTTCTCCGGATATGAATTAACACCTGATCAGTTCGACCTTGTTTATAGTGAAGGCTTTAAGGTGCTACAAAGTGGCAGGAATTATTCCGATCCCGCCATGGGTTTGTATAATATGATAATGAATGTCCCTACAGTCGGTGCTTCTGGAGCCGTGTTTGGCATTCTATTGGCCTTTGGTATGATGTTCCCTAATTCGCTCATATACATTTATTTTGCTTTTCCAATAAAGGCAAAATATTTTGTCATTATCTACGGTGCCATTGAGCTTTTTTCCGGAATCACGAACCGACCTGGTGACAACGTAGCCCATTTTGCACATCTGGGAGGTATGCTATTTGGTTTTGCACTCATCATGTATTGGAAGAAAAAGGGCAAGCTTTTTCAATAGCAGCTAAATCATTTTAAAATGCACAAATTTTTCCTGAAAAAAACTTAAAAAGGCAATTGACAACCCATTTTTTTGTTTATTATACAGGAAATAAAATTTACATCTGATTATGCTAGGTTACCATCATCCACAAAGAAATACAGGCGAATTGCTCAAGCAGGCATTTCTAGGAAAGAATGTTCTGTCACGATTAATGCTGATCAATACCGTTGTTTTTCTGATCGTTAGCTTTATAAACCTGTTTACCTTTTTATTTGCAGCTGGCGAAACGGGGAGCCAACTTCCATTAAGCATACTGGGGCAATACTTTGCGCTACCCTCTTCATTTGCTGCATTGGCTTCAAAACCATGGACGATCATTACCTATATGTTTTTGCAGGAGGATTTCTTTCATATCCTGTTTAACCTGATCATGCTGTATTTCGGAGGATTATTATTTATTGAATACCTTGGGGAAAAGCGGCTGTTATGGTCCTATTTAGCAGGAGGCATTGTAGGCGCATTGTTTTTTCTTGTCGCCTTTAATGTATTTCCTGCGTTCGAGCCTGTAAAAGGCATTTCTGTTGCCCTTGGAGCTTCTGCATCGGTGCTGGCCATTATTATTGCCGTGGCTACCTATGTACCGGATTATACGGTGCAATTGCTATTTATTGGCAGGGTAAAGCTTAAATACCTGGCCATAATATTTGTGGTTATCGATTTATTAAGTATTCCATCCGGAAATCCAGGTGGGCATATCGCTCACCTGGGTGGTGCTTTTTGGGGATTTTTATACGCTTTAATGCTCAGAAACGGAACGGATTTGTATCGCTTTTTAAATTTTTCAGGATTCAGTATGCCCAGGAGAAAATCCTTTACAACTGAAAATACTGAAAATAAAAGGCCTTATAGTGATGACGAATACAACGCCCGCAAACAAAAAACCCAGGCTAAAATCGATGAAATCCTTGATAAAATATCGAAATCAGGATATAGCAGCCTGACAAAGGAAGAAAAAGAACTCTTATTTAAAACTAGTAAAAAGAAGTGAGCGTCATTATTTTTCATGTTAACTTTACAACATTCAATTAAAACCGAATTAACAGCATATGAAAAAAATTCCTATTCTTAAAGGAGTTTTACTCACATTAAACATGATAGCTGCTACCGCACTCACGATGGCAATATTGGCAAGCTATATACCGCCTTCTAAATATGCCATTTTTTCAATCGCTGCCCTTATTTATCCTTTAATTTTTTTTACCAACTTGCTATTCATTGGTATATGGATCCTATTTAAAAGCAGGTACTGGCTTTTATCCCTAATCATTATTCTCCTTGGCTTTACCAACCTGAAAAATAATTTTCAACTAAGTATGAGAGATAATCATACGAAACCTGATAGCAGTATCAAAATTATCTCCTACAATGTGCAATTATTCGCAACCGATGAAAAAGGACGAGACTCAACCGATCTTAAAAACCGAATCGTTCAATTATTAAAAGCTGAAGCGGCCAACATTATTTGTCTACAAGAGTACCACTCCATGGATAGAAATGTATACACGCCACTTATTGATATGAGTAACAGCCTTTTAAAAAATTCATATTATTATGAAAGTTATTTTAATCCTCGCTTCGATCAGCTTTCGGGTTTGGTTATCTTTTCAAAATATAAAGCTGTAAACAAAGGTAAATTAAAATTTCCAGGGTCAAGAACTTATGGAATCTACACAGACTTGATGATACTTGGAGATACAGTACGTGTATTCAATATACATTTGGCAAGTATCCGGTTGCAAACATCTGACATAGATTTCGTCATGAAACCTGACTTTAAGGATCAGGAAAGTTTTAAGAACCGTTCAGCTTCAATCTATACCAAACTAAGTACAGCTTTTGTTTTACGCGAACAGCAAATGAAAAAGGTACTGGAAGAGATAAACCATTGTAGCTATCCCGTAATACTATGTGGCGACTTTAATGATACACCTTCCTCATATATTTATTCAATGCTGGGCAAATACCTTACTGACAGCTTTATAAAGAAGGGCAATAAGCTTGGCAGTACCTATGCGGGTAACATTCCCCTGTTAAGAATTGATTATATTTTTACTTCCCGGCACTTCAGAGTAAACTACTTTGAGAGAAGAAAAGTTGGTTATTCAGACCATTTCCCGATAATTTCTTCAATTTCTTACAAATAAACACAACTTTTGCAATCAAATTTATATACTGATTAACTGAAAGTTACGCAACATTTTAATGGATTTACTTAAAAAAGTTACTATTTTATTTGCTAAATGATCAATTTTGATATACTTTTAGGGTCATAAAAATTAATTTTTTTATAACACAAGCACAATTACAATTATGAATCTGTCACTTTAGTGGTGAATTATGGAAAACAAACGTAAACAGAGAAAAACAAGCAAAACAGAATCCCACAAATTATATCTTAATTTCTGTACAAATACTTCAAGCAGTATTTGTCATTTCTATTTTGCGACAAACGTCTATTTATTAGACAGTTAGATCCTACCGTTTGCTATACACTGTTCACATTTCTGTGCATTGATTCAATTAATATTACAAATGTTGTAACTTTTTAAAAGCGTTATCGTAATCATACACGACAAGTTCACAAAAATAAAACTCAGGGAAACAAGCACCCAATTATGAAAAACAAACGTGAACTTGTCGATTACGATGACAAGCAAAACAAGCAACAT
>JAZBOW010000150.1:0-2031 GCA_036351335.1 Bacteroidales bacterium
GCAGCCGATGCCAACAGGATTTCCTCGGGCGGAGTCCCAACTATTATGGTTGGCAATCAGGAATAAATAAATACTTAAAAAAGAATTTAATCTTAATTGATATAAACTATGAAGAAAGTACTAATTACGGGTACCAGCAAAGGCATTGGCCTCGAAACCGCTCTCGCATTTGGAAGGGCAGGTTATAAAGTTTTCGCTACTATGCGAAAGCCTGAAAATGCCCAGGCTTTTAAACAACAAATAAGTGAAGAATCACTGGATATCACCATTTCAAAAATGGATGTGGATTCAGATGAATCAGTAACAAAAGGCATTGAGGCAATACTAAAAGAAGTTGGGTCCGTCGATGTACTTGTTAACAATGCAGGCATCGAACGCCATGGTTCTGTTGAAGAATTGCCGATGGCGGACTTCAAAGCGATCATGGAAACCAATTATTTTGGTGTGATTCGCTGCGTTAAAAGTGTGCTGCCACAAATGCGAAAAAACCGAAGTGGCTGTATTATCAATATTGCTTCTGTAGCCGGTAAAATAGCCAATACACCATTGGGTGGTTATAGTGCCAGCAAATTTGCGCTGGAATCAGTCAGTGAAGCGCTGGCAGGTGAAGTAAAACCATTTAACATAAAGGTCGCAATTGTTGAGCCCGGCATTATTGATACGCAGATGGCACAGGATATCAGGGCAACAGGTGATTCTATTTATCCGCAGGTCAATCGTTTTGGAGGCCTTTTTACAGCCTCGCTTGAAACCCCGGCACAACCAACAATGGTTGCAGAAAAAATTCTCGAAGTAGCGGAAAGCAATAGCTGGCAATTACGGCATCCTGTGGGTCCTGACGCACAACCATTCATCGACTGGCGACAAAGCATGACTGACGAAGAATGGGTAGAGTGGAATGCTGCAAACGATGAAGATTGGTACAAATCAGTTGAAAATGATTTTGGTTTGGATGCCAGGCAAAAAGTTAAGAAAGCAGGATAATAAAAAGTATCCCTTGTAAAAATATTAATGTTAAAAAAATGAAATCTCCTGCCCTTAGAAAGCCTACAAGAAGTAACTTCAATAAATTCGGATACTATGCTGTAGGCTTATTAGTGATTGCGGTGTTAGGGTTCTGGCCTACCTACTTTTCTAAATTCTTTGATGGTACTGCTGACTTCAGTTTTTACTATCATTTTCATTTTGTATTGGCATCACTATGGATAATACTGTTAATTGTACAACCCATACTTATCAGGAAAAAGAAATTAGCCATACATAAGCAAGTTGGAAAACTGAGTTTTATCATTTTACCCCTGTTTTTCGCTTCGGTAATTTTACTAAAACATTCTTTAATTGGTGGAGAGGTTACTGAAGACTTAGGTGCCAGTTTGTGGTTGCAATTAAAAGACCTGGTCATTATTGGGGTGATGTTTACTATCGCGATGGTGAATAAGAAGTCTATGCAAATTCATGCCCGCGCCATGATTGCTACCGGCATTGTGTTTATAGAACCTACTTTGGGTCGATTTATCATACTCACCGTATTACCGGAACCCGATTTTTACTTTGGACTGGGAATTACAGTGGCCATTATGTATGCGCTGATCATTTCACTGATTATTCTTGAAAGGAAACAAAGCAGTGGACGGTGGGTATTTCCTTTACTTTTAGTCATGTTTATGGTATTTCACACGCTCATATTTTTTGAGATCAGCTTTCCATTATGGGATTCAATTGCAGCATGGTTCGTACAATTGCCGATTACATAGTAACACCGGTTTTGTTTTAAAATAACAGCTATTAAAAAAATTTAAATGAGTACTATGAAAGATAAAGTCGTATTGATAACCGGAGCAAGCAGTGGTATTGGAAAAGCAACTGCAGAAGCTTTTGCGATGAAAGGAGCACATGTTGTTGTCGCCGCTCGACGAAAAGAAGCTCTTGATAGCGTAGTAGCTTCTATTGAAGCACTGGGTGGCAAGGCTTCCGCCATCAAAACCGATGTTTCGGATGCCAAAAGTGTTGAACAAATGGTAGCGCATACCA
>JAZBOW010000151.1:0-6848 GCA_036351335.1 Bacteroidales bacterium
AGATACCAGATCACCACGGGTCCAATTAAACCCACCATCTTCTGAAATGTAATAACTCTTCAAGTTGGCTCCCGCCACCAATTGGTTCGGGTTTTTGGGGTTCATCATGATGGACGGCTCTTCCGGATATTGCTCATTACTGATCATGACATTCTGATACTGAGCAAATATTCCTACAACAAGTGATAACAAAAGTAGGGTAAGAGTAAATCGCTTCATTTACTTAGGCCTGAGTTAATATTAATGGTTGCTTTTAATCGCTTCTTCCCTAGAAGTTGAACAAAGATAATCAACCTATATATATAAACCAAGTCTTCCGCCATTTAGCCTTACTTCAACTACATTTATTCTTAACCTCCTTTTCAATCTTTAAATTGTATAAGGAATATACAAATATCGCTCTGTTTAGTGAGCTGGTATACTGACTAATTGCTGTATTTTTAAAAGTTGTTGAAAATTAAAGAAGTAGAATACCCGAATTATTTCCTATTTTTGAGATACATTCAACAATAGAAATTATGCGGAAAATTGCCTTGCACTGGCAAATCCTGATTGCTTTAATAGCCGCCATTATTTATGGCCTGTCATTCCCCGCTTCATATGAAATTAATAAAGAAAGTTATAAGGTCTTAACCAGAAATAATGTTCCGGCTTCCACGCAAAAACAACTTTCTCCATTGGAAGGGAAGCAATTTGAAACGATGTCAGAATTTTTGGACGCCGTTAAAAATCTACCTGACACCAAATTAGAAAATTATAAACCTTCGATACTCAAAGCGGCTTACTATAATCCCCCGGTTTCTTATATCAGTTGGATGGGCGACTTGTTTATCCGTGCCTTAAAAATGCTTATCATTCCGCTGATTTTATCTTCTCTTATTTCCGGTATTACAAGCATCGGTTCAGGCAGCAATTTAGGCAGAATCGGTTTAAAAACCTTATTGTATTACGTGATGACCAGCCTGTTTGCGATTATTACGGGTCAGGTATTGGTAAACTTATTTAAACCAGGCGTTGGCGCTAATATTCAGTTTGTCCAAGAAGTTGAAGGCCTTGTTGAAAAACAAAAAACAATAACCGAGATCATTGTGGAAATTGTGCCCGAAAATATCATGCAAGCGATGGTCAATAACGACATGTTGTCCGTCATCTTTTTTGCGATCATATTCGGCTTTTTTATCACCAAGGTTGCTAAAAAATACCAATACGTGTTACAGGATTTCTTCACGTCCGTTTTTGAGGTGATGATGAAGGTAACCCTCTTCGTTATTAAATTTACACCACTCGGCATTTTTGGCATTGTTGCCAAAACCATTGCCGACCAGGAAGACCTCGGCGGACTTGTTTCAAGCATGGGCATGTATATGTTAACCGTGATACTTGCCCTAATTATTCATGCCATCATTACCCTACCTATCATTCTAAAGGTCATCGGCAATGCTAATCCTATGAAGCATTTCAGAAATATGACCACACCCTTGCTCACGGCCTTTTCCACCTCCTCATCCGGGGCTACGCTGCCATTGACCATGCAAGCCGTTGAAGAAAATTCAGGCGTGTCTAATAAGATCAGCAGTTTTACATTACCACTTGGTGCCACCGTAAATATGGATGGTACTGCGCTGTATGAATGCATCGCCGCTATTTTTATCGCCCAGGCCTATGGCGTGGATCTCACGTTTGTGCAACAGCTTATTATTGTGGTTACTGCTTTATTGGCATCCATTGGTGCTGCAGCCATACCGATGGCGGGACTTGTTATGATTACCGTTATTTTAACCGCTGTCGGACTACCTCTGGAAGGTGTTGGGCTTATCATTGCCGTTGATAGGATATTGGACATGTTCCGCACTGCAACCAATGTATGGAGCGATAGCTGTGGTGCTGTAGTAATTGCCAAATCGGAAGGCGAAAAAACTTTTGTGTAAATTTAAATGCATCATGGATAAAAAGAACAAACGTATAGGCATCCTGACTGCCGGAGGCGATTGCCCCGGTTTAAATGCCGCTATTAGGGGTGTGGGTAAAACTGCCATTGTAAAATACAATATGGAAGTGATTGGCTTTTCTTCAGGTTTTCTCGGTCTGATCAATAAAGATTATTTCACGCTAGAGGAAAAAATGTTATCAGGGATTCTAACACTGGGCGGAACCATTTTGGGGACTTCCAGAGAAAAACCATTCAAAAAAACAGGGCATTTATCCATCAATAAGCCCAAGCTGATCAAAGAACATTACCATCAGCTTGGTTTGGATTGTATTGTTTGCATTGGTGGAAACGGCACTCAAAAAACAGCCGCCGGCTTAGTTGAAGAAGGCCTGAATGTAATAGGCCTGCCAAAAACCATAGATAATGATGTGTGGGGTACCGACGAAACTTTTGGTTTCGACTCCGCTCTCTGGATCGCTACCGACGCCATCGACCGCCTGCATTCAACCGCCAATTCACACAAACGCATCATGGTAATTGAAGTGATGGGGCATAATGCCGGATGGCTTACCCTATACGCTGGCATGGCCGGAGGTGGTGATGTGATCCTAATCCCAGAACTTGATTATGATATGGAAATGGTGAACAAATATCTGCTTAACAGGGCCAAAAAGAAAAAACCTTACTCTATTGTAGTGATAGCGGAAGGAATCAACAAACACAAGAGAGATTCAGCCGCTTCCTACATTTCAAGTCAGATTGAGAAAGGTACAGGTATTGAAACCCGAAAAACCATCCTCGGATACATCCAACGCGGGGGCAGCCCATCACCTTACGACAGGCTGCTGGCAACCAGTTTTGGTTCTCATGCCGTGGAACTTATTGCCAAAGGCGATTATGGAAAAATGGTAATCAAAAAAGGCGATCACATTTCTGACATTCCTTTGTCTGAGGTTGGCGCGAAAGTCCGTTTAGTTCCTATCGACCATCCTTTGATTGAAAGGGCCCTCGGCTTGGATATTTGTATGGGGATTAAAAAATAATTTTTCCCTAAAATCCGTCCAACTGCATGGTAACTGTTGGAATTAATAGCAACCAGCCTAATATGATCAATATCAGCATAAACGGGGCGATCCATTTGACCCATTTATCGTAAGGGATTCTCGCTACGCCTAATACACCTATCAAAACACCTGATGTTGGCGTGATCATATTGGTAAAACCATCTCCAAACTGAAAAGCCACCACAGTGGCCTGCCTTGATAGATTGACCAGGTCCGAAAAAGGTGCCATTACCGGCATGGTAAGTGCTGCTTTAGCAGAGCCTGAAGGTATGATCACATTGATAAAAGTTTGGATAACATACATCACACTCACCGTTCCCAGCTTTCCCATACCTTCCATCGAAGTGGAAACTTTGTATAAAATGGTATCGATGATCTTGCCGTCTTCAAGTATTACAAGGATTCCTCCTGCTAATCCAACCACCAGTGCTGCCGATAGAATATCCCTTGAACCTTCAAGGAATTCTTTGGTGATGCGGTTTCCATTGTAATTCATGGCAATTCCTGATAAGATTCCCATCGCAAAAAATAAGCCGGCGATTTCTTCAATATACCAGCCATAACCCATCACACCCACAACTAAAAAAACGATTGTAAAACCCAGCAGGTTTAAAACGAAAAAGTGGGCTGATTTCCGAAGTGAAAAAATACCTGAAATAACAAAAAGTGTCGTCGCTACGGGAACCATGGGCAATGAACGGGAGGCATTTCCAATTTTCATCAGGGTCATCGGGTAATAAAATGAAAAAGCTACTAATGCCAATGATATTGCAATAAAAACCACCCACGAAGCAACAGGTGTATGATATTGAACTGTTTCTTCATCAACAGACCCTCTCTTTCTCCAATATTCATCCTCTTCATAGACCAAAGATGATTTAGGATGCTTTTTAACTTTAGCCGCATAACGCAATACCCAGGCGATACCAAAAATATTCAGAACAAACCAGCAAAACGTTCTATATCCGAAACCAGAAAATAGTGGCAGATCAGCGATTCCCTGCGCAATACCTATGGTGAAAGGATTTAACATGGCACCTGCGAAACCGAGCCCGGCAGCTACGAATACCATATTTACACCCACTATCGAGTCGTAACCCATAGAAATAGCCAGCGGCACCAGAATGACAATGAAAGCAATCGTCTCTTCACTCATCCCAAATACAGCACCAAAAATACTGAATACGAGCATGACCATCGTGATAATGATATTGTTAACGCCTATGACCCTCAGCAACTTGTTTCTTTCCAACTTCCTGGTATATTTTAAAAATGAAAGGATTCCTATATCAATGGCTTTGCTGCTGTTTACAATCCAGAAAGCGCCACCAATCATGATGATGAAAACGATAATTCCAGCCTGCCTCTCGAATCCCTTAAAAAAAGCAATAAATATCTGCCAGGTTTGCACCTCACTATCCATATAATGAAATGAATCTTTATTTATTACAGTCCTTTCAACACCATTAACGACTACTTGTTGCCTGTCGTATTCACCCCCAGGGATGAACCAGGTCATGATGGCCCCGATAACGATAATGGAAAAAATAATCACATAAGTATGCGGAATCTTCTTGGTCATAAGTTGATGTTTTGAAGTGGTCAAAGATAAACTGATTATTACAAACTAGTATGTATCTTTTAGAAAAGCACTAATTTTGGAATGCTATCTTTCCAGAAGGTTAAAAATATAAATAGTATAATTTTTTAAGTAGCATGATCATTATTGCCGGAGCCGGACATACGCAAAGCGAGAAGTATTTGTTAAACGAAGACAAACATTGCTTCCACTGCAACAATACAAGCCAATGGATATTGCAAAAAACAAGACATTTCATCACCTTGTTTTTTCTTCCGGTAGCTCCCTATAAAACAGAATACACGCTTTACTGCCCTATTTGTGGTTATGCAGTTAAACTGGATAAAGAGAATTATGATCAAATGAAAAGATCCGGCTCGCAACCTTTTAAATAATATTTTAATATGAAAAAAATTCTTTTAATCATCTCCCTGGCCTTATCCATCTGCGCCTTAGGACAAAATAAAGAAGACATGAAAACAGCATTGCTTGTTATTGACATCCAGGAATTTTACTTTGTAAATGGAAAATCACAGTTGGAACATCCTGAAGAGGCGAGCGAGCAGGCATCAAAAATCCTTAAAGCTTTCAGGGATAAAAATGAACTCGTAGTTCATATCCGGCACGCTTCTTCCAAAGATTCTGCAATTCATGCGAATGTAAAACCAGAAACCGGTGAAAAAGTCATCACAAAACATCATGTAAATAGCTACAGAGAAACTGACTTGTTGGACTACCTGCAACAAAACGACATCACGAATGTGGTTATCTGTGGCATGATGACCCATGTTTGTGTGGAAGCTGCGGCAAGGGCATCAGCAGATTACGGATTTAATGTAACGGTTATCAGCGATGCCTGTGCCACCAGGAATGTATCATATGGCTCAGACACTGTGCCGGCAAAAAATGTGCACAATGCAACACTAGCCACCATACAAAGCTTTTATGGCACTACAGTAACTACTGAAGAATTTCTGAAAAAGTCAGATTAGAATTTCTCGTCGTACTTGGTCCACAGCAAATCGCCCAGTTTGATAGCCCTTTCTATCACCATAATCCCTTTGTTACCGGAATATTCTGTCAGGAAAGCTTTTGCCTTTTCCGGATCTTTTTCGTATAATTCCAGGGCTTGTTTATCGATGGACGGCAATTCATCGATGAATGATTTCTGCATCGGCACCCATACTGCATCCACATCTTTATGCATATCGCCCCAGCGTTGGGCAGTCAATGTACCCAATCGGTTGAATATCCACCAGGCCGATTCAAGGGTATAACCATTCACCCTGCCAGGTGTTTTGTAATAATGTGGGAGATCAGTAACACCAGCATAGATTGGTACATAAATCGACGACGCCACATTATCCATGGCCAGCCATTCAACACCGCCAATTTCATCCGGCAGCCAATCTCTCAATTGAATGATCGTAGCATACATGGTGTACCAGCGTGCGATGGTTCGCTCACCGAGCCAGCCCCAACCGCCATTGATATTATGCAACTTATTAGCATCATAGGGCATATGCGGGTTGGCAAGCGGCGAAATGATGGTTTTACCGTCTTCATCCGTTACAGTCAATGATTTACGCATGTCGAATGGCGTTCCCTGGTAATAATCTTTAAATACACTAATGATTTTTTCCATAGTTACCAGGGTATCGGGTTTTATTGAAAAGGGATAATTCTCTGCATTTGGATCCAGCTTCAAGGAAGGAGCCAGCAAATCAAAAACCCGCCATTCTCTTCGCCTTGCGGCAAGTGATGTTCTGCTATCAGGTGCATAGGCATAACAAAACTGGAAAGGTTCTTCATCCGGATTCCACCAACCATTTTCTTTGGCTACGTCATAAATATTATCAGAAGCCATAAAATAGTCCGGGTTATCCAGATCAATTTCTTTGATAGTACTGGCATTGGCATTGACCCCCACATGACCGTCCGGCACGCGTTGCGCAGCCCAAACAGCACCCACTTTGCCTTTTCCGGGTCCTACCACTTCAAAATGCCACACTTCATGTTTATCAGCAATTGTCAGGCACTCGCCATAGTCATTCCAGCCATACTTTTCCAGCAGTTCACCTGCCATTTCAATAGCGCCTCTTGCTGTGGTTTCACGTTCGAGCATCAATAAACACAAGCGCTGGCAATCAATAATGCCGGCATCGCTTTGCAGTTCGTCCCTGCCACCAAAAGTTGATTCGCCCATAGCCAATTGTTTCTGGTTGAGGCTTGGATAAGCGGTATTGATATAGCCATAGGTATTTTGAACCTGGGG
>JAZBOW010000152.1:0-2151 GCA_036351335.1 Bacteroidales bacterium
ACCTACCAATGCCGAGCCAAAATTTAAGTTGATGGTATCTTCACAATACCCACTGAAAGAAACGGTCGTATCGCCGAATACGGGCAAATCAGAAAAGAAAACCCTGACCGTATCTTTTATCATCGGGTCACAGGTTTCTACGCTGTAAGCCATCCAGAGTTCTTCAATATCCTCTACAATATCATCATTTATTACCCTTACAATAATGGAGTCATAAGCAGCTCCTGATTCGATAAAAATTGTATCTCCGGGGTAGGTTGTCAACAACTCGTAATCTTCACCTCTGATAGCTGTTCCGCCAATTTCGAGGTCTCTTTTTATTGAAAAACCTACTGTTTCCTGTAGTGTAAAATACAACACCACTTCATGGTCATTACAGCTTTCATAAAGTAATGAGTCTACCGTTGGGTGCGTGTAATCTGCAACCGACGTGATATTACCGAGACTAAAGCTACCTTTTTCCAAAAGAACGCCTGAATCAAACTGGGAATCCACCACATCACCAATTGCGATTTTTATATGGTACCACTCGCATATCTGCAGGTTACTTTTTGCAGTAAAATTATCCGTATATCCATCAAACACAAAAGCTGAATAAGCCTGGCTATTTGGCAGTGTATTGCTATTAAAATATTCCTCGTTGTCACCCGGACCATTGGGCAGGCTGCTACAACTCGGCCCTAACTGGCCCATATTCACATTGTTTATGGTGACCGGCGTATTTACAGTTCCGGGTATCACCGCAATATTTTTGGAACCATTTGAATAGGCACCATTAATTCCCGGGCCTGAAAGGAAGAAACCAAATACATCATTGAAACTATCTACATAATCATGGTATTCTTCTGATGCAAATATGTAGTTAAATTTAACTGAATCAGCTGAAGGTTTAAAGTCGAACTCAATAATACAAGCATCCTGAGAATTAAAACCTGCCGCTTGCGTCAAATCGGGATCACTTCCTCCACTTGTCGAACTACTGGCATTTTGCGCGGAACTACAGTTATTGGACTTGTCAATATCACCTGTATGTCCTGATGACATCACAATGCCGGTGAGTTTGTCAAAACCGGTAAACGTACCACCACGAAAATACCCGACAGACCTTGGGTCGCCGGTAAATTCAATATTGGCAATAGCGGAGGGCTGAACGCCTGCTAAAAAAACAGTATCTATTAAGGCGATAACTTCTGAAACACTTGTACATTCAATTACTTCAAAGCGGCCAAACTGGGCTTTTAAAGTAAGACTGTTCAATGAAGTGATGAAGATAAGTAAAGTGATGAATAAATGTCGATATCCCATAAGCGTTGAAGCATAAAAACGTGCAAAGGTATTATTTGCCTACCTAAATGACAATTAATAGGTTGTAAAAGTTGCCAGCACAATGCAAATTTTTATAAAGTATGGGACAAATTACAAGATTATTCCGATTACTTGTTTAGTTTTGCGGCGCACATTTTTATGCAGAAGAAATACACACATATTTTCTTTGACCTAGACAGAACCCTTTGGGACTTTGAGGCCACTGCCCAGGAAGCTTTCCAAGATATTTATACAAGGTTTAAGCTTTTGGAGGCTGGTGTTAAAGATGTGGTTTCTTTTAAGAAACACTACAACCGTCACAATGAAATTTTGTGGACCCAGTACAGGGAAGGGAAACTCACCAAAGATATTTTGCGGGGATTGCGATTTAAATTGACGCTTAAAGAGTTTGGCATTGAAAATGATGAGCTGGCACAACAAATTGGTAAGCACTATGTGCAAATAAGCCCGTTGATGGTGAATTTATTCCCAAATACTTATGAGATAATGGATTATTTATCTCCAAAATATCAATTGCATATCATCACCAATGGTTTTAGCGAAGTACAGTTCTCCAAGCTAAAAGAATCGGATTTACGAAAATATTTTGACAAGGTTATTACCTCAGAAAAAGCCGGTGTAAAAAAACCGGACGCCAAAATTTTTCATTATGCGCTGGAACAGGCCAAAGCAAATATCGATGAAAGTATCATGATTGGCGATGATCCAGAAGTAGATATTTTAGGTGCTAAGAATATGGGAATGGACCAAGTGTTGTTCGACCCATATAGCAAATTGTTACAAAATGGCGCCACCTATTATATTAATGACCTGATTGAGCTAAAG
>JAZBOW010000153.1:0-4696 GCA_036351335.1 Bacteroidales bacterium
AAGTGTACTCATACTTCCTCGCTGGTAATAATCACTATTCCTTTGTCTTTTTAAATTTTAGAAAGCACCAGTGCTATCAAATCCTGCATGGCTTCCTTGTATCCTTTGGAAAACCCCTTATGGTCTCTGTTTGCAATCGCTACGCACAAGGTGAGGGTTTGATGCCCTAACATTTTTCCCAAAGCATACAATGCGGATGTTTCCATTTCAAAATTTAAAATTTTATAATTGTCGAAAGCGAAATGTTTCAGTTTATTATTAAAGTCGGGATAAGCAAGGTCAAGTCGTAATTGACGACCCTGCGGACCATAAAAACCCGGAGCTGTTGCTGTAATCCCATTAAACACCTTTTCATTCTTAAACAAGTCTATCAATTCATCACTTGCTGAAATCCCATAGGGTTTTGGCAGAGGTTCTTTCCAATTGAAATATTTGATAAAAGTATGGGTTAATTTTTCTTCAATTACAGAGTGGCAGTTTTGATAATAATGAATCAAGCCATCGAAACCAAGACCATAATTGGATACAATTACCGAGTTTAGTGGCAGTTCAGGCTGTAATCCTCCAGATGTTCCCAGTCTGAAAATTTTCAATGATTTTTTGTTTTCTTTAATGGTCCTGGTTTTTAAATCAATATTCACCAGGGCATCCAGTTCGTTTAACACAATGTCGATGTTATCTGTACCCATACCGGTTGACATAGCCGTAATACGCTTGCCTTTATATAAACCGGTGCAAGTTACGATCTCACGATTTTGGCCTTTAAATTCCACCGAATCAAAAAAAGCAGCAATCATTTCAACCCGATGTGGATCCCCTACCAAAATAATATGATCAGCTATATTTTCAGGGCTGACTTTTAAATGATATATGGTTCCATCAGGGTTAAGAATTAATTCCGACTCAGGTATTGTCATGTTCTTCCCCATTTTGATTTATTCCTACTTTTGTAACAATTATAGCAGAACAAAGATAAATAAATAAATGTTAGCAGAAATCATTTCTATTGGCGATGAGCTACTCATCGGTCAGGTAATAAATACCAACGCAGCATGGATAAGTGAGCAACTTAATTTCGCAGGAATTAGGGTTGTTCAGATCAGTGCCATCCCCGACAATAAAGAAACCATAAAAGATTCGCTTAACGAGGCCACCAAGAGGGCTGATATTATTTTAATGACAGGCGGATTGGGTCCCACCAAAGATGATATTACCAAATACACCTTATGTGAGTATTTTAGTTGCGAAATGGTGTTTGATGAAGGTGTTTATCAGCACATTGTACAGCTTTTTAAAGAAAAAGGCTTTAGAATGAACGACCTGAATAAAAGCCAGGCAAATATTCCTTCTGCCTGCAAGCCTTTTCCAAATTTCCTGGGAACCGCCCCCGGAATGTGGTTTGAAAAAAATAATCATATTTTTATTTCGATGCCGGGCGTTCCTTTTGAAATGAAAGCGATGATGACCAACTACATCATCCCCGAATTTCAAAAACAATTTAAACTTCCCCATATCTTTCACAAAACAATACTTACCCAGGGGATACCGGAATCCTTATTGGCTCAAATAATTGAAAGCTGGGAAAATAATTTGCCCAAAAATATAAAACTTGCCTATTTACCTCAACCAGGCATTGTAAGGCTTCGGTTATCATCCAGCGGAACAAATTCAAAATCTGTTAAACAACTGATAGATGAACAAATTGAAAAATTGAAAAAAATTATCCCCACTGAAATTTTTGGTTATGATAATGAAACACTGGAAGAAGTGGTTGGCAATATGCTGAAAAAAAGTGGCCAAACCTTGTCAACAGCCGAAAGTTGTACAGGAGGTTACATAGCCCATTTAATTACATCCATACCCGGAAGCTCGGCTTATTTTAAAGGAAGTGTGGTAGCTTATGCCAACGAAATTAAAGAAAATTTGCTTGGTGTTTCCAAAGAGAGCTTGATCAGGTACGGAGCGGTTAGCCAGGAGGTTGTAAATGAGATGGCAGCTGGCGCAAGAAAAATTTTTAATACCGATTTTTCCATCGCTGTATCCGGAATTGCTGGTCCTGACGGCGGAACTGAAGAGAAGCCTGTAGGCACAATTTGGATTGCTTTATCCTCAGCAAAAAGTACCCAATCTTTCAAATTTAAAATGGGCGACCACCGGCAACGCAATATTCGCAGAACAGCATTAACCGCATTAAATATGCTTAGGAGAGAATTGATTGAATCAATGTAAAATAAATTTTTACTTTTGAAGTTTATTTGATGAAGTTATAATCACCTTAAATTCAGGGCATCTTTGGATACACAAAAAGTTCAAAAGAAAAAATCCGGGTACCGGAAATACTTAATTTTACTATGGTCGTTTTTTACCGTAGCCATAATATTCGTTGTTGTTTTATTTAGTTTGATTTCTGCCGGTAAATTAGGCTATATGCCAACCTTTGAAGAGCTGGAAAATCCTAAAAGTAATCTGGCTTCCGAAATTTATTCTGCAGATCAGCAATTATTGGGAAAATTTTTTATTGAAAACCGTTCAAATTCAACATACAGCGAACTTGACACCAATCTGGTAAATGCACTTGTTGCCACTGAAGATATCCGCTTTTACAATCATTCAGGAATCGATTTCAGGGCCTTATTGCGTGCAGTGGCCGGAGCTGCTACCGGGCAGAATAAAGGAGGAGGAAGTACCATAACGCAACAGTTTTCAAAATTACTTTTTCACGAAAGACCCAATTCCAAAATTAAACGAGTACTCCAAAAACTCAACGAATGGGTAATTGCCACAAAACTAGAGCAACGTTATTCCAAGGAGGAGATCATCACCATGTATCTCAATAAATTCGATTTTGTAAACCTGGCAGTTGGCATTAAATCAGCTTCTAAAATATATTTTAACTCATCCCCCGACTCCTTAAAAATCGAAGAGTCTGCTCTTTTGGTGGGCATGTTAAAAAATCCGGCCCTATACAACCCGGTCAGAAGACCTGACACGGCCTTATTCAGAAGAAATGTTGTCTTGTTCCAAATGAATAAATATGGCTACCTTCACGATACGCTCTATGATTCAATCAGGCAGTTGCCTCTTGATATGTCCAGGTTTGGCCGACAAAGTCATATTACCGGCCAGGCAACCTATTTTCGGGAATATTTACGTAGCCAGCTCAAGGTTTGGTGCCGCGAACATTTTAAAGCAAACGGTGAGCCATACGACCTGTATAAAGACGGGCTAAAAATATATACTACCCTCGACTCCAAATTGCAACAATATGCCGAAGAGGCAGTTACTGAGCATATTGGTGGCAAGCTGCAGCCCGATTTTTTCAAACACTGGAAGGGATATACCAATGCACCCTTTTATTTTGAAAACAATGCAAGTGAAGAAATTAAAAAAATTATGAACCAGGCCATGCATAGGTCTGAAAGATATAGAAAATTAAAACTGGCTGAAGTTTCCAATGATTCTATTCTGGAAAGTTTCAATACGCCCACACCCATGACTGTTTTTTCATGGGCTGGAGAAATCGATACGGTGATGACACCTATGGATTCAATCCATTATTATAAGTTCTATATTCGGGCGGGACTCATGTCGGTTGAACCCCATACCGGTTATGTGAAAGCTTACGTGGGCGGGATTAATTACAAACATTTTCAATACGATCAGGTTACCCAGGGAGCCAGGCAGGTAGGTTCTACTTTTAAACCATTTCTTTATACCCTGGCCATGCAAAACGGACTTTCTCCCTGTAGTAAGTTTGCCAATATTCAGCCAATCATTTATCTTGACAACGGCGACACATGGGAGCCAAGAAACTCTGGGTATGAAAAGTTAATTGGAACTGAAATTACGTTAAAGCAAGCATTGGCAACATCCAACAATTGGATTTCTGGTTGGTTGATCAAGCAGTTCACTCCACAATCGGTGGTAAAAGTTGCACGAAATATGGGAGTGAAACATTTTCTTGATCCTGTTCCTGCAATTGTGCTCGGTTCGGCTGATCTTACACTTTACGAAATGGTTGGAGCCATGAATACCTTTGTAAATAAAGGAGTTTATATCGAACCCATATTTATTACAAGAATTGAAGATAAAAACGGCAATGTGTTGGAAACTTTCGTGCCGGAGCAAAATGAAGCCATGAGTGAGGAGACAGCATACCTCATGTTAAGTTTGATGAAAGGTGTTGTGGATTACGGGACCGGTATCCGTCTTAAACTTACCTATGAATTTGATAATCCTATCGCCGGCAAAACAGGAACAACCAATAATCAATAAGATGGTTGGCTTATGGGATTAACGCCTGAATTAACTACCGGTGTTTGGGCAGGATGTGAAGACCGTTCAGCACATTTCCGTACCATTACCCTTGGGCAGGGAGCGAATATGGCATTACCAGTCTGGGCTATTTATATGAAAAAGATTTATGCCGATTCCACGATAAACTTATCAATGGAAGATTTTGAGCCACCTTTGGAGCCGCTGAGCGTAGAAATTGATTGTGACGTTTATGAAGAATTACAAAAATCAAAATCGGTAATTCTGGAGGATGAGTTTTAGGCAATGGACAAACAACTTTTATTTTATAATTATTTTCAAAACCTGGCTCCTAAGCGAGATTATTGGAAAAAAAGAAACAAGTTTTATCATAAAATTCTTAACAAACACTTTTCTTTTATTATACCTGAAGGATCGAAGG
>JAZBOW010000154.1:0-10238 GCA_036351335.1 Bacteroidales bacterium
AGCATAAACGATCAGGAATATATATTGGATCAGTTCTCGTGCAGGTGGGCCAAGCAGGGGCCAGCTACAGTAAGTATTGAGTCAGAAACTTATGGAGCCTTTATTTTATTTCCGGGGGCTGATACCTGTCTTAATAAATACGCGGTCGATATTGACGGAAATCCATTTTATTATCCGTTTGACTGAATTAATCAGCAAGCAGTTCTTCAATCCTCGCTTTCATCCCATTGAATTCATTTATATCGAATAGTCTTGTCAGGTAGACAATCTTACCGTCTTTGTCAATAACTACATTACGGGTAACACCACTACTTTTAAGAGCAAATTGTGCAAATATTTCGGCACCGGGATCCAATGCCATAGGGTAGGTGGTTTTCATTTGTTCTACAAAAGCCACTACTTTCTCTAATGGTTCGTCATAATCCACACCGATTAATATAAAGTCTTTATCCTTATTGGGTAACCACACTTCTTTTTCAAGATGGGGCATTTCTTTACGGCAAACCGAACACCAACTGGCTGTAAACTGCAGAACAACCACCTTTCCCTTAAGTTCATCTAATGAAATGGTTTCTCCAGTAGTTAACTGCATCGAAATATCAGGTGCTTGATCTCCGATTTTTAGGATGTAACCTGAATCAGTAACAACTTGTGCAAAAGTTATATGGGCTACGAATATAAAAAGAAGGCCCAAGGCGAGTCTGAACATAGCTTACTTGTATAAGTCGAAAAGAATAATTAAGCGCTAAAAATACAATCATTTTTTCAACTTTTACTTTACCCGAAAGTTTTGGCCTTTTCTAATGTAACAATTATAATCTTACTATTTGTTCTTTTAGTGAATATGCAATAGCCAGCACTTCATTTTTAGATTGCTGATCAATGTTGTTTTTATCAAGACTTGCCATTATATCGTCTATTGTATGCATGTATTCTGCTTCACTAACATTCATTCCGCGATGTGCAGCGGGCATAACTTGCCCTTCGTAGATTTCTGGGCCACCCGAACCTGCTCCTAAAAATTGTCGGGTATGCTTTTTAATTCGTTCAAGTTTCTCAGGATCATCTTTAAGAGGTATAAAACGTGCTTGGATTGATGGATTCTCCATATGGGCGTTGACTATATCATCTACCAGTTTTGAGATTCCATTAGCACTTCCTAATCTTTCATAAAGACTTTTGTTATTGGTATTTTTCATATCGTTAGTTGTTTTTAGTAAATACTATTTTTTATTGGGTTTAATATTTTGGTTCACTCTGAAAAAATTATCGGGATCATATTTTGTCTTAATTTTCACCAGACGGTCATAATTTTTCCCGTAGCTGGCCTTCACCCGATCCTGCCCCTCATCCATCATAAAGTTGACATAAGCACCACCAGCTGAGTACGGGTGTGTTGCATCGTAATAATCTTTAGTCCACCCAGTGATCTTTTCTTTATTTGCGAAATCAGGATCTACGCCAACTATTACTTGTGACCAATTCGCTTTTCGATAAGCCCATGGGGTTTCTTCTTCGCCTACTTTATGTGCTGCACCATTAATAGGGTAGAGGTGCATGGTTGAATGGGGGGTAGGCAGCAATTCACCATATTTAACATGCTCAGCGACTGCTTCATCAGGTATTTCATTGATAAAGTCGGCCCTCCAATACCATTGTAATCCTTTGGGATAAAAAGGATCGAACATACTGTTTAGCGCAGGAAACGGCATTAGTCCAACAAATTCAAAATCTGGAATCATATCGCGTACCGGCTGAAAAATCTTATCAAAATCTTCCGGGGAACCAGTATAATTCCAAACTACCCCGCACATTTTCCTGCCGTGTAGTTCATTGGGGAATGGCGGTCCGGGTACCGTCAGCAATGCAAAAAATCCGTAAAGACTATCTGGCATTTCTTTGAAAAAGTCGCGATACCATTTTAGTATTTTCTCTGTATGTTTAATATCCCAAAGTGTTGGCCCTCCAATGATTGTATGTACCGGACTTGCTTTGAACAGAAAAGAAGTTACAATGCCAAAATTACCACCACCACCACGAATTGCCCAAAAAAGATCTTTATTTTCGTCAGCACTGGCGGTAACAGTCGTTCCGTCAGCCAGCACCATATCAGCAGATAGCAAATTATCAATGGTTAAACCGTATTTAGGCGTTAAATAACCGAGTCCGCCTCCGAGTGTCAACCCTCCAACACCAGTTGTTGAAATTATTCCGGAAGGTACAGCAAGCCCATAAGCATGTCCGGCATGGTCAACATCTCCCCATAGACAACCACTACCAACCCGGATTGTTTGCTTCTTAACATCCACGTGTGTGTATTTTATATTTGAAAGGTCGATAACCAGGCCATCATTACAAATACCCAATCCGCCGGCATTATGTCCACCGCCTCTGACTGATATAAGTACTTTGTTTTCACGGCCGAAATTAACAGCCGAAATTACATCTGTAACATCAGTACATTTTGCAATCATACCGGGTTTTTTATCAATCATGGCATTGTAGACTTTACGCTCTTCATGGTAATTGGTGTCAGGAGGCAGGATTAATTCGCCCCTGAGTGCTATTCTGAATTCTTCAATGACATCTGGTTTAAGTATCATTTTGTGCATAGTTTAGTTTTATAAAGTGTTAACTAATGGTTGTTTAATATTATTATGATAGTACACATAGGAAGGCTTCTATAAGCTGAAAGAAAGATGAGAATTTGGTTCATTGACCAATAGAATGCTTCAGATGATAATAGTAATCTGGCGGTGAATGTATATATTTAAGGACTGACGAATTCTGAAGGTAGCATGTTTAACAGAACATTAACACTAATGAGTTGTTAATAAACTTGCTGAAGCATGGGAGAGATAGAAAAAAGGTATGTATTACGTCTTCCGCTTTTTCTTTTTCGCAGCAGGAAACAACACATTGTTTAATATAAGCCTGTAACCCGCTGAATTTGGGTAGAGGTTTAAATCCGTTGGTGGATCACCAATCCGGTGTTGATAATCTTCGGGGTCGTGGCCGCCATAAAATGTCCAGAATCCTTTACCATATTCGCCATGGATGTACCTGGCTTCGCCGGCAGGCTTGTTTTCACCCATAATGATCACATTAGATTTGATAAGTTCAGCATTGAATGCCGTTGTTTGTCCCATAAATCCTTTGATAATCCGCTGGTGATTCTGACACAACATGGTGGGTATATGATCCCATTTGGCCGAAAAATCGAAAAGTGAGAAATAATCATTTTTCTGGTTGACGATTCTTGCCCGGGAAAAGGTTACATCAATATCTGATATTTCATACTGTGCGGGATTGGTAACAAGCTGAAAATCTTTAAAAGCGATACAATTATTATAATTTAGTTTTTTCTGTGCGTTGGCATCAATCGGGTCGCCATCAAACATCACATCGCAAATATCCACATGGTCGGCAGCCATGGCTACATCATAACTGTCGGTTGCAGAGCACATGGCGAACAGGTAGCCTCCTCCCAACACAAAGTCCCTGATCTTTATGGTGATGGCCAGTTTCAGGTCAGACACTTTCTGAAATCCCAGTTTGTGGGCCATTTCCTCGTGGGCTTTAACATCTTCTTTATACCAGGCAAAATTTCTGTAATTCGACCAGAATTTACCATACTGGCCTGTAAAGTCTTCATGGTGCAGATGCAACCAGTCGTATGTCGGCAATAATCCATTAATCACTTCTTCATCATAAACAATGTCGTATGGTATTTCGGCATAGGCTAATGCAAGTGTGACGGCGTCATCCCAGGGTTGCTTGTTTTTTGGAGAATATACAGCAATTCTTGGAACTTTATGTAATTCCATCACATCCATATTCACATCGGGTTCGGCAATTTGCCGCCGTATTGATGTGGCTTGTACTTCGGTGATCACCTGGTAGGTAACATCTCTGATCACACATTCGTCTTCGAACACTTTGTGGTGGTCAAAAAGATAGCTGCCACCCCTATAATTCAATAGCCACTGTATTTCAACGCCTTGTTTCAAAACCCAAAAGGCAATGCCATAAGCCTTTAAATGGTTGTTCTGGGCATTGTCCATAGGGATGAGTATCTGCGTGGCATGTAACGACGGTAGCAGGCTTATGCTTAAAAATAGGAGAAGTATGTATTTTTTTAACTTCATGATGCTTCCTCTGGTGTTTATCGTCCTGCAAAGATAGACTGAATCCATTTAACGCTCATGTCATTTATTTATTTGATGAAAAAGCAGAAAAATAATCATATTTGGTACCTTTGCATTTCATATCATAATACTCCTGAAATGAAAAGAACAGCACTGAATAGTATGCACCGTTCCATGGGTGCTAAAATGGTTGAATTTGTTGGTTTTGATATGCCTGTACAGTTTGAAGGCATAAATGCGGAACATGAAACGGTACGGACGAAACTGGGCGTTTTTGATGTGTCGCACATGGGCGAATTCTGGGTGGAAGGACCCAATGCATTTGACCTCGTACAGAGAGTGACCACAAATGATGTAGCTGCACTTAAAAACGGAAAAGTGCAATACAGTTGTTTCCCAAACGGAAATGGAGGCATCGTTGACGACTTGCTGGTGTACCGGTTGAATGCGGATAAATATTTACTGGTAGTCAATGCATCAAATATTGAAAAGGACTGGAAGCATGTGAGCGAACAAAATACCATGGGTGCTGAATTGAAAAATGCCTCTGATGATATTTCCCAACTAGCCGTTCAGGGACCATTGGCATTAAAAGCCATGCAGAAGCTAACAAAATTTCCCGTTGAAGATATGGAGTATTATACCTTCCATGTGCTGGAATTTGCGGGTATTCCCGATATTATTTTTTCAACAACCGGGTACACTGGATCAGGTGGTTGTGAGATTTATATGCCTAATAAGCATGCAGGAACCATTTACAAAGCTGTGCTTGAAGCAGGTGAGGAATACGGTATAAAACCTATTGGTCTTGGTGCCAGGGATACCCTGCGTTTGGAATCAGGATTTTGCTTATATGGCAATGATATTGACGATACCACTTCACCCATTGCAGCAGGATTGGGCTGGATTACCAAATTCGTAGAAGGGAATGAATTTATCGACCGCAATGTGTTTGCCATGCAGAAAGAAAATGGCGTGCCCCGCCGTTTAAAAGGCTTTGTGATGGAAGACCGGGCCATTCCCAGGCAGCATTATGAGGTTTGCGATGCTGAAGGAAATACAATTGGGGAAGTGACCTCCGGAACGATGTCGCCTATGCTCAAAAAGGGTATTGGTATGGCATACCTTGATAAACCTTACTGGAAAGACGGCTCGGAGATTTATATCAAGGTGCGGAATAAACTGGCCAAAGCCACCGTGCAAAAGCCACCATTTTATAAATAGGATTATTGGCTTGCCATCGTTTTCTCGATGGATCGCCATAAATTTTGCGCTGATACATCCCAGGAGAATGCCTTGCATCTCTGAAATCCTTTTTGAATCAGATTTTCCCGCAAGCTTTCGTTCTCAGCTATATTTTTCATGGCTGATGATATTTCCTCTACATCAAATGGGTCAACCAGTATGGCTGCATCACCCGCTACTTCAGGCATGGATGTTACATTAGAAGTAATAACGGGAACGCCGGCAGCGAAAGCTTCAAGAATCGGAATACCAAAACCTTCAAAATAGGAAACGTACGTCATGACCATTGCAGAAGCGGTGGCCCGGCACAACTCTTCAATGGGTAAGCGTCCGGTAAAGATAACGTCTGCTTTAAATTGCATTGATTCATAGGTCAATTCAAGTTCCTTATTGTGCCACATCTTTGAACCGACGATCAACAGTTTTATGTCGTTCGCAGCCGATTTTTTAAACATGTCGAATGCCTTAAACAAATTATCCAGGTTTTTCCGGTCGATGAGTGCGCCCACGTATACAAAGAAATCACTTCCCCCGGTGTATTTCTCCTTTATTTCTAATTTAATATTTTCATTAACAGGTATGTAGTCTTTATTTACACCATTGTAAACAACATCAATTTTAGTGGGATCAATACTGTATTGTTTTACGATATCATTTTTTGAGAACTCGGATACCGTGGCTATCCTGTCGGCTTTACGGGCAAAAAGTGGCGTAAAATACCGATAATATTTTCTTATGAGCCAGGGCATTTTTTCCGGGTAATGCTCAAAGTTTAAATCGTGGATAACTATGAGGCTTTTAAAAGGTGAACGCAGCGAATTATAAGCATCAGGCGATACAAATACATCAGGTTTTATTTTTTTAAGGGCATGCGGAATGGCATATTCAAACCAAATATAAAACAAACTGACATGTCGCGCGGGAGGGCCAATTACAACTGGAATAACATTATTGGCAAAAATGAATTTTTCGTCATATTTCCGGTCAAAAATGAAATAAAATGTATGTTCAGGATGATCCCTGACAATCCGCCGCAGTGTTTCAAACATGAACCAGCCGATACCTTCCAGTTTGTTCTTTAATAAAAGCCTTGTATTTACTGCTATTTTCAAGCGGCTATATTGTTTTGTTCTTTATATCGCAAATATCAGAAATTAAAACTTACCGGGCGCTAATTATACTATTTTTAGTGTTTTCATCGTTTTCCAAATCTATCTACCTTTGCGCCCATGCAAAAGAAATTTTTAAAGAACCTTGCGTTTCTTATTTTTCTTAACCTTCTTGTAAAGCCATTTTGGATTTTGGGTGTCGACAGGGAGGTGCAAAATGCACTCGGGCCTGAAGAATATGGTTTTTATTTTACCATCCTGAATTTCTCTTTCCTTTTTTATATACTATTGGATTTGGGGATCACCAATTTTAATAACCGAAACATAGCCCAAAACAACCAGTTGCTGAACAAGCATATGGCCGGAATCAGCACCCTAAAAATTTTATTGGGTTTTGTGTATGGCTTACTCGTGTTTCTTATCGGATGGATTATCGGCTATGACGGTCGCCAGTTATACTTGCTGGCATGGGTGGGTTTCAACCAATTTCTGTTGTCGTTTATCCTATACCTGCGTTCAAATATTTCAGGGCTGCTTTTATTTAAAACTGAAGGGGTATTGTCGGTATTAGACAGGTTGTTAATGATCTTTATTTGTGGCAGCCTGCTGTGGATAGGCGCTTTCAGGGAAAAATTCACCATTGAATGGTTTGTATACGCACAAACAATCTCCTATGCCATAACCGCCATTATTGCCCTGTTCACGGTGCTGTATCGTTCAGGAAAACTGCGTTTGAACTGGAATCCGGTATTCTTTTTAATGATCATCAAAAAAAGCCTACCATTTGCGATTTTGGCATTGCTTATGAGTTTCTACAGCCGCATAGACCCGGTATTGATTGAAAGGATTTTAGGCGGATCTTTTGGTAACGAGCAGTCGGGGATTTACGCGCAGGCATATCGTTTGCTGGATGCCGGGCAGAATTTTGCCTTGCTGTTCTCCGTGTTATTGCTACCATTGTTTGCAAAAATGATCAAAGAAAATGAATCATTGGAAAAACTTTTAAAGCTTTCCTTCTCCATAATTATTTCGGGAAGTTTAATAATTGCCATTACCTCTCTTTTCTACGGTGAACAAATCATGCAGCTTTTATACACGCCAGCCCAAGGCGAACTGTATGCTGATTATCTGGAAAGGATCATCGTATCAGCCAAAATATTCAAATTGCTGATGTTCAGCATGGTTTTCGTTTCTTCAATATATATATTCGGCACCTTACTTACCGCAAATAACAGTTTAAAATATTTAAATCTGATAGCTATTGTCAGTCTGGCTGCCAATATGGTATTGAATTTTATACTTATCCCTAAATTCTTTGCATTGGGTTCTGCATATGCGAGTCTCACAGCTCAGGCATTATCGGCCATTTTGCAAATTTTTATAGCTTATAGGCTGTTTAAATGGCATATAGATTACAAATTGATTTTCAGATTAACAGCTACCATAATTCTTACGCTCATCACGGGGTATTTGCTTCAATACATTCAAATTCAAAACTGGATTGTTTCCATGAGCCTGATGCTGATAGCGGGTCTGTTAATATCATTTAGTTTAAAATTATTAAACATCAGGGAATTCATTTTAATTTTAAAAGAGTAATTACGCTCAATAGCATAAAAGGGCGCTTGTATTATCATTAAAAATTCCTATTTTTGAGCACTCTAAATAAATCGCATGGAGTTAAGTGATCAGGCGAATAAGCCTTTCTTTTCAGGAACCATCATGCAGGTGATAATAAAATACAGGAAACACCTGGTCTATATTGGGATTATCGCCATTATTGCAGCCATTGTTTTCTCATCCCCGTTTTTTATCAAACCAATGTATAAATCAACGGTGATACTTTATCCTACAGCCAGCAATTCCATTTCAAAAGCATTGCTAAGTGAAAACAGGGGAAATACGAAAGATATTCTGGAGTTTGGTGAAGATGAACAAACCGAACAGATGCTCCAGGTACTAAATTCCAATAAAATCAGGGACCGCATCATTCAAAAGTATAAGCTGCTGGATCATTACAATATTAACGAAGACTCGAAGTATAAAATGACCAGTTTGTTCAACCAATATGAAGATAACTTTACCTTTCGCCGTACGGAATACATGGCTGTTAAAATATCCGTGTACGATGAAGATCCTCAGTTAGCGGCCGATATGGCGAATGATGTGGGTGAACTGGTGGATTCTACCATCAATACGATGCAGAAAGAAATTGCACGAAAAGCATTCAGGATTGTTGAAAAAGAATATTTATCCCTAAAAAGGGAAGTAGAAGCCAAAGAAGACTCCCTGACAATATTACGCGAATTAGGTGTGCACGATTATGAAAGCCAGTCGGAAATGTTTAACCGGCAACTGGCTATTGAAATGGCAAAGGGCAACAATTCAGGCGTAAAAAGGCTGGAACAAAAGCTTGAAATACTTGCTAAATATGGCGGGCCATACGTATCTATAAGAGATGCACTGGAGCACGATAAAAAATTGCTAAGCGAGCTCAAAGCAAAATACGAGGAGGCAAAAGTAGATGCGACTGAAAATCTGCCTCACAAATTTGTAGTGAGCAGCGCTTATAAAGCGGAACGTAAGTCGTATCCCATCAGGTGGCTGATTGTTATTATAACATTGTTTTCAGCCCTGTTCCTGGCCTTACTCATTTTTGGGTTAATAGAAGTATTTTCAGATAATCTGCTGATTATCTCAAAAAAAAAAAGAGATGACCCGGGCCCTTTAAGTGCTTTCATTGCTTTATTAAAAAGTGAAAAGCAGGCACAAAAAGATACAATTGAAGCAAAAAAAACGTTAGAAGTAAAAGTAGAAAAATCAGTTGCTTCAAAAGAAGAGAAAAAAGCTGAGACTAAAGAAACAGAAATAAATCAAAGAGATAACTTTATCACACAAATGGAAAATTATTTTAAAAGTGCAAATCTGATCAATGTGATTGATAAATGGAAGATACATTTGTTAGCCATTGTGTTGATAGCCGCTATAGGAGCCGCTATTTTTTCAGGGCCTGCCTTTATTACGCCGTTATTTAAATCCTATGCTGTGGCTTATCCGGCCAACGTAGAGCCGTATTCTGAGGAAAGTGAAACCGAGCAAATGCTTCAGATACTCAACTCACAGGATATTAAAGACAGTGTCATTAAAATGTTTGATCTGCCTAAACACTACGAAATTGATATGGATTATAAGTATTTCAAAACGGTATTATTATACGAATACAATCAAAATGTAAGTATCAATAAAACCCCTTACGAATCAGTTCAGATTGAAGTGTTGGATAAAGACCCCGACACAGCAGCCCTGATGGTAAGTGCGATCCTTGATTTTTATAATAAGAAAGTAGGTTACCTGCATAAATCAAAATATCTTGAAGTGATTAAAATGTATGAGTTGCAGCTCGACATGAAACGTCAAACACTTGACTCATTAAAGAACCTGATGATCGAACTGGGAACTGAACATGGTATTATCCAGTATGAATCGCAAAGCCAGGAAATTATGCGTGGTTACCTGAAAACGGTATATGGTAATAACAGCAGCCAAATCAATAATAGGGAGGTAGAAAGATTATTTACCAGCATGCAAAATTATGGGGGCCAATTGGTAGAAATTGTTAAAATGATCGAAAATGAAGCTAGTTCGTATGTGTTTGCAAAACAGGATTATGAAATGACACTGCGCTTCTATAAATCAGATCTTACATATGCCAATATCATCACATCACCTTTCCCCG
>JAZBOW010000155.1:0-3862 GCA_036351335.1 Bacteroidales bacterium
GATTATTTTTTCGCAGCGGGTCATTCCAATCAGCAGCCAGTATCAGTTTTATCTTCATTTTCCTTTCTAAATTATATCTTCATTCATCACCTTGCCACACAAATATATATATTTGCCTGTCCAAAATAACACAATTTTCTATTTAGAATAATAATCAAAGTAGATGACGAAACTGAATGATACGATAAAAGCGGAAGTACGTGAAGTGATATACGATTTCTTTGCAGAGGAATGTGAAGTTGATATAGATGAAATAACTGACGACTCGAAAATTATTGCTGATCTGGGAGGCGATTCGCTGATGTTCCTGGCACTTATCGAGATATTTACCAAAAAATATGACCAGGAGATCGACCTGAAAACCATTGGTAAATACAGCATCAAACACCCGGTTGAAACCATTGGCGAATTGATAGAAATGCAATTGCAAATTATTGAGCACGGAAACAATATTATTAAGCTCGACTAGCTAAAAGCTGTTAAAATAGATGAAAGTCGCCTTTATTTTTCCCGCTTTTGTTTCTGAATATATCGGTAACGAAGTTCAGATTCTGCATGCTCTTTCAAATACATTCCAGGAAAATTTAAAAAAGGCCTCAGTAACGAGCGGTGTTGACTTCGAGCAATTCCACCTTGAAAACACAGCTTTCACCAAAGATGAACTTAGGGTACAGGTCATCAGTTATATTTTCAGTTGTAGTTTATCAGATGAATTAATTGAAAGAGGTATAAAACCCGATATCCTGGCTGGATATAGCATGGGGTTATATGCTGCTTTATATACCGGAGGTGCTATTACATTCGAAGAGGGTATCCATTTGATCGATCATGCATATAAGGTTTCAAAGTCTGCCATAGAAGGCGTTGATGCAGGTATGGGCTCTATCATTGGTTTGACTTCAGAAGAAATTGATGAGATGATCCATACACATCAATTGGAAGCCGAAATTGCCAATACCAACAGCATTCATTCACACCTGGTAACCGGACGATTTGAAGCTGTCAGCTCCCTGCTCGGTATAGCCAGGGATGCCGGCGCATTGCATGTTTCCCTGCTTCATGTGAGTACCCCTTATCATGCATCTCTGTTAAAAGATACGAGTAAGCCATTCAATGAATTTATAGCTAAGCAGATTGAACTCAGGAAGTCAAATTACCCCATTCTTTCTTCCATAGATCAAAGAATAGTGGCGTTTCCTGACGATATTCAAAAAGAATTGACCGATAATCTTTCAAAAAGGATTAACTGGATGGCCAGCTTTAACAAAATGCTACAACTTGGTGTAGCTCAATTTATTGAATGCGGTGCCGGCAAAAGCCTTCAGCAAATCAGCCGATTTCAGGCGGGCGATTTTAAAGTGTATCCGATGAATAAAGTGGAGCAATTGTTCCGATAAATTTCTTTTTAAGATTGCAAATCTTATGCTCTTAGTTCGGGATCACAGATCCCGAACAGCTTGGGGAATGTTTACATCCTCGTTACCGCTGCGCTCAAACGAGGACTAGTGAGGTGGAAAAAACTACCACTCAATACTTTCAAGTTTCCAGGTATTTCCATCTTCAAAATCAAGTTTAATAATTCCGTGAGTTATTGTATAGAAGATAGCAGTTGGCGCTATTTGATCACGGCAATTGTTTGCATTCCCAATGTAAATTGTAGAATCTACGAATACATTATAATAATTCTGATCAAGAACTGAAAGACTGTCAAGATAATGCGTACTATTTATGTAACTGTCCATTAAAGGTATGTTTAAAGTAGCACTACAGGGACATCTTATTTGATCTGGCTTAACAACCCTGGTTAATTCTAGCACCAAATCAGCGGCATGACTATAATAATTACCTAACCGGATCAATAATTCGTAAGTATCATTCTTTTCGATAAAACTGCAATAATCTAATTCATTGAGATAATAATCCTCACGGAATTTATCTGGTTTTGATTCAACTAGTTCGCTACTTCTTCCGTCACCAAAAAAAACGATGCTATCATTATTGTTATCTAAAAATATGATTGTCTCTGTACCGTTAAACGGATTTTGGTTTTTCAAGTCTCCAAGCAAATATTCACCAAGTAATTTGTCTTTCTTACAGCCATCTGAAAATAAAATAAGGACTGAAAATAAACCCACGTAAAGCCAAAATAAATTATACCTGAAATTTAATTGTTTTACAAACTTGCTGAAATATCGTGGTATCACTTTCATTAATAATTATTAAGATTGATTTTTACTAAGAATATTACAAATCCCTAACCGCCCGGGAGTAAAAAAACAAACAAGAAAATCAGGCCAGAGGAATTTTGTTTCGTTAAATCTACCCTAAATATAATTTCATAATTCCCGAAAGTCAAGGATTTTCTTTGGCTTAATTGTTGCTTTAGGGGGGGGGTATACGGCTTTATTTCAGTACGTTAAGGTACCTATTTAAAAATACTCTAAATTAATTTATTGTGGACAGGTCAGGTACCTGATCAAGGTAACTTTCAACTCAACATTTTTGACTTATAAGATTGCAAATCTTTTTCTATTTGGTTCGGGATCACAGATCCCGAACAGCAGTTGAAATAAAAAAAGGAAAAATACCTAACAGCTTTGATCCGGAATATCCAGGCACTTTTTCAAATAATCCTGTAACAAGATGGTTTGCTCATGGCCTAAATGCTGTCCGTATAGTGCTGCTAAATAGATGCCAAGATACATCAAAAGAGCTGCCGGGATGCTCCATAGCCAGGGTGCACTCATTTTTAACATCCATTGCGACACACCCATGGCGCTGCCAAAAGCCAACAGTACAACTACTGCCGAATAAAAAAACATGAACATGGTCCACACTTTTGGTTTCGGGCCAATTACACCGCGTACAAGGCTTCCTGTTTCCGTTTCTTCAATAGTAATATGAAATTCAGGCGACCAATAATGCTGGTTCTTTTCGGGAATGGTAAGGTAGGCATGGTGCTGTAAGATACTCCCTGTCACTTCATCACTGCTTTTTCTCAATTGCGACTCGATCAGTTTCATCACCTCAACAGGTGGTAAATCAACAATGTATCTGCAGCGGGGCCTGACACGCTTCCATTTCATACGTTTTTTGTTATTTAGACGGATTCAAAATTGTGCTAATATATAAAATTTGATATATCCTGACGTTTTTAACCAAAACAGCTATAAACAAATTAAGTACAAATATTTCCTAATTTTGGTAAAAATTTATATATGGAATTATCTCCCTTAACGGCTACTTCACCCATTGACGGCAGGTACAGGAACAAAACCGAAGAACTGGCTGACTTTTTTTCGGAATATGCCCTGTTTAAATACCGAGTAAAAGTTGAAATTGAATACTTTATCGCCCTCTGCGAATTGCCATTAAATGGCCTGGAAGACTTCGATAGCAACTATTTTGAGAAACTTAGGGATATCTACAGGGAGTTTTCTCCTTCTGACGCGGCAGCCATAAAAAACATCGAAAAAACTACCAATCACGATGTAAAAGCGGTTGAGTATTTCATTAAGGAATGTTTTGATGAATTGGGATTGGTAAGCTTCAAAGAGTTCATCCATTTCGGCCTCACTTCGCAGGATGTGAACAATACAGCATTGCCTATTTCGCTGAAAGATGCCCATTTCCTGGTATTGTTACCCATGATCGAGAAATTGCTGAACCGCATTAACTTGCTCGCGTTCGAGTGGAAACAGGTCTCCATGCTTGCCCGCACACATGGACAGGCAGCATCGCCTACAAAACTCGGAAAAGAGATGTACGTTTTTATCGAACGGCTTGAAAACCAGTTGGACCTGCTGAAAACCATTCCCTTTTCAGGTAAATTTGGTGGTGCCACCGGAAATATGAATGCCCA
>JAZBOW010000156.1:0-3224 GCA_036351335.1 Bacteroidales bacterium
CCGAAAGTAATTCCTGTTGCCATAATAAAGGAATTGAACAACTGGGTTCCCAGATCCCCTCTTGTCCATGCCTCTTGAATATTGACCAAAAATTGATCACCCGGAATGAAGGGCATGGGAACTTTTGACACCTCTTCTATGGGGAGAGTGGCGGCTATAATGGTGTATATAATGGGAAATCCGACAACAACTATCCCCAACATCAGGAAGAGATAAGTGAGAGTATCTAAAATAGGTGTTTTTTCAACCATCGTTGTCTATCCCGCGTATTGAACCTTTCTTTCCACATATTTAAATTGTAGAACGGTTATTGTAATAATCAGTGTCATCAGTACGATGGACTGGGCTGCTGAAGAGCCAAGGTTCAGGCCGATGAATCCATCCTGGTAAACTTTATAGACCAGGATATTGGTCGCACCACCCGGTCCCCCTTGGGTAACCGTGTGAATGACCCCAAAGGTGTCAAAAAAGGTATAAATAATATTCATCACCGTAACAAAAAAGAGTGTCGGTGACAGCAAGGGAAAGGTGATCTTCCAAAATCGTTTAAAAGGACTCGCGCCATCCATTGCGGCCGCTTCAATCAGTGATTTGGGAATCGCCTGCATTCCTGCAAGGAAAAAGATAAAATTATAGCTGACCTCTCTCCAGGCACTGGCAATAATTACCATAACCATAGCATCTCTACCGTTCAGTACCGGATTCCAGTCGACTCCAAACCATTTCTTAATGGCTATGGCAACCACACCATAAGATGGATGGAGCAGAAATAACCACAGCATACCTGAGACCGCAGGCGCAACTGCGTACGGCCAGATCAGCATGGTACGAATCACTGGCTTGGCCTTTAAGGCACGATTTGCCATCGTCGCGATGAAAAGGCCAAAAGAAATGGCAACGAATGCAGTAGACAAGCTGAAAACCAGAGTAATTCCGATGGATTTAAGATAAAGCGGGTCAGTGAAAAGTGTTATAAAATTGTCCAGCCATATAAACGTATTACGCTGTCCAAAAGGGTCGCTGCGCATTAATGACTGAGCCAGTCCCTGTACTGCCGGCCAGTAGAAAAAAGTGACCGTAACCAGTATCTGGGGAAGTATCAGGAAATATGGCAGAGTCTTAGATCTAAATATAGATCGTTTTATCATGGCTTTCTATTTTATAACGCAACGCTCCCGGTGAGAAATGGAAGCGTTGCGTTAATAGATATTAACTATTTAAAATCGATTATTATTTATATATTTTCTCAAATTCACGCAGTTTTTGATTGCACCTTTTTACTGCATTATCAAGAGCAGCCTGGGGGGTTTTGGTGTCGTTCCAAACCAGTTCTAATTCTTCATTGATAATATTTCTAATCTGGATAAAATATCCCAATCTAAGCCCGCGGGAAATTTTGGTCGGGATTCGGCGGGTCAACTGTTTTATACCGACTTCCTGAAATGGATTTTCCTTATAATATCCCTGCTTTTTAAGTGTTTCATAAGCATTCAACGTGATCGGGAAATATCCGGTTTCTTTATGCCAGTATATCTGCATATCGGTCCTGGCAAGGTGTTTTAAAAATGCAGCAACCCCTTTGTAATCTTTTTTATTGTGTCCCTTAAATACCCAAAGGGAGGCTCCTCCAATAATGCTGTTCTGTGGTTTTTTCATCCACGATTCGACCGGCAGCGGGGCAACGTCCCATGTAAAATCTTTTACGGCTTTTTTCAACTTGGCAATGCCGCTGATGGAATCTCTATAAACGCCGGCATTTTGACCGATAAACTCAGCTTTGGGCCCCTGATATTTCTGGCCGCCGTAAAAAAACCGTTTATCGGCCATCCAGGATTTAAGGCGAGCGATGTGATTGACAACCTTGGGATTATTAATGGTCAGTTTACAATCCAGGCCTTCATATCCATTGGATTTGGTAGCAAAAGGGAGATTATGGATAGCACTGTAGTTTTCTACCTGTGTCCAGGACTGCCATGCGGTAACCATACCGCCGGGCACGCCGGATTTAACAAGTTTTCCGGTTATTTCGCCAAGCTCATCCCAGGTGATGGGTTTTTCCTTCGAAAGTAGTGGGATTCCGGCTTTTTTAAAAAGATCCACGTTGTAATACATGACAGGTGTGGATGAGTTAAACGGCATGGACATCAAATTCCCGTCTGCGTTCATATAGTAAGAAAGAACCGGTTGAAGATATCCTGACCAGTCAATATTATAACCCGCATTTTTCATCAATTTATAGACAGGATATATGGCACCGGAAAGCATCATGGTCTGGGTGCCGACTTCAAAGGACTGAAGTATATGCGGCTGTTTTTTTGCACGATAAGAAGCAACACCTGCATTTACTACTTCATCATAGGCTCCCTTATATGTCCCTACTACCTTATATTCGGACTGGGAATCGTTAAATGCCTTTATCATAGTATCAGCTACTTCGCCGCGGGCGCCTCTCATGGCATGCCACCAGCTAATGGTTATTGGTTCTGCTATCGCCTGCCCGGCAAGAAAAACCACTGCGATTGCTACTGCAGCAACCATTAATATTTTACGTGTTTTCATAGTTGTGCCCTCCTGTTCTTTCTTTGCAAAAATTAATAAAATGTTTAACTTATTACCCTGTTGAGCTAATTTAAAGGCAATTCAATTTTTAGTCAAGCCTTAAACTCATCCTTAAACTCATTCTTGACTTTTTAATAAAAAGTATGATTCTTTAGGTCTGACAATTTTTAAAAACAGGATTTTATTTAATTAAGCTGACAATTTTGAGGAATCATAATGGCAAGTGTAACCTTAAAAAATATTGTAAAAAAATTTGGTAAGACAGAAGTTATTCATGGAATTAGCTTAGACATTGCTGATATGGAACTGGTGGTTCTTGTGGGCCCTTCAGGATGCGGCAAATCCACGGTATTGCGGCTGATCGCAGGTCTGGAACAAATTACTACAGGAGAAATCCTCATTGAAGATCGTATGGTTAATAATATAGAGCCAAAAGACCGGGGTGCAGCCATGGTTTTTCAAAATTATGCATTATATCCTCATATGGATGTATTCGGTAACATGAGCTTCGGGCTTAAGCTGAACAAACACCCCAAGGCAGAGATAGAAAGACGCGTTAAAGAGGTGGCGGAGATTCTTGAACTGGGCGAGCTTCTTAAAAGGAAACCTTACCAGTTATCCGGTGGCCAACGTCAAAGGGTTGCCATGGGAAGAGCCATGGTTCG
>JAZBOW010000157.1:0-3290 GCA_036351335.1 Bacteroidales bacterium
GGAACAAAAGCACCGTATGAATGAAGGACAATCATACGTGGTGTATGTGTATCTGGATGAAGATACCGATCGGGTAGTTGCCTCTTCGAAACTCCATAAATTTTTAAATGACACACCCGCAAAATATAAGGAAGGAGAAGAAGTTGATCTCGTTATCTTCGCGAAAAACGACCTGGGATACGAAGCCATCATCAACTTAACCCATACCGGAATGATTTATGAAAACGAGGTTTTTCAGGCATTACACATTGGCGAGCAGGTAAATGGATATATAAAAAAAATACGCAGCGATGGTAAGGTCGACCTGGCATTGCAAAAAACCGGCTATAAAAATATAGAGCCCAATGCAGAACTTATTCTTGATTACCTGCATGCGCATGATGGCACCATGGCCATTACTGATAAAAGTCAGGCAGAGCTGATCTATGCCACTTTCGGGATTAGCAAAAAGAATTTTAAAAAGGCCATTGGTGCCCTATACAAACAAAAAATTATCAGCATTGGAGACGATGTCATAAAACTTACTTAAAACCAAAAAGATATGAACACAGCGGTTGATAAAATACTTGATCATTCAAGTGAATATGCCAAAGAATTATTAATTGACACCGGGGAACTATACCCATTCGGTGCTTATATCGGTATAGAAGGGAATGTGCATCCGGTAGAATATGAATATGATAAAAAGAATATGCCCACAGTTGGAGTCGTGATTGAAGCTTTGACAAAATTTTGTGATACTGAAATGAAATCCGGGAAAATGTTGGCATACGGACTGACTTACGAAGCCAGCGTTCAGCTTGAAAAGGATGCCGACTTTGTGGACACCTTTGTGATCGACATAGTTACAAAAGAAGAAAAAGACATCCCCTTTTATTATTATCCCTTTAGTATCTCAGCAAATAGAACCGTAAAATTTGAAGAGCCTTTTGCTGTGAAGCGTTAATTACGAGCTCCGGTATGACCACCTCATAAGAATGATGGCTACCAAAAGCATAGCAATAGTAAGACTAAAAGTTAATGTAAACCCAAACAACTCGTAGAATACGACCCCGAATAAAGGTGCCAGCAATGCCCGGGCACCTGTTAAGGAAAGGTGCAGCGACTGATAGGTTCCCGCTTCTTCCGGTTCACAGAAATAAGACGACCCAATATTCCATAATAACACCATGGTAGCTGCAAACACGCCATGGAAGATCACGTAAAAGATCAACGTATAGTAAATGGTGATGTCATATGCTTCAAATGAAAAAGGCATATAAGTGGTCAATAAAAGAGAGAAAATATACAATGCCATGGCAGCATAGGTGAATACGGCAAATTTACGTGGATCAATCTCTCCCAACAATTTGCCAAAAAACGGCAGTAAAATGATGGCCAGTATATTATAAGAATTCCTATAGAAAGCCACACTGACATAGTTTAGATCCAATTGCTCATAAAAATAGATGGTAATCACGGTCACCGACATCATAAATGAGATACCATAAAGCATAAAACCCATTTCAAAATGCCTGTATGGAATATTGGAAACCAAAATATCTTTCATCTCCAGAACTGACTTCCTCACTGATTGAAAAATCGATAGTTTATAATCCGTTTTTAAATTAACCGGATATTTTATCTCGGAAAGAACAAATACTGAAACCACGCCCAACAAACCTATAGCCGGGATGACATACCTGAATGCATAATTGTCAAAATCAAGAAGGTAGCCATAGGCGAAAGTCACTATCAACATCACAATTTTATTGGTTGATGTGGCATAGCTGTATAGTCTACCAAAATGCTGGTGTCGGTAATTGGTTTTAAGCAAAAAATTAATGTTGGGATAAATTACAATATTACCTGAGAAATACACCAGGAATATACCGAGAAAAATATAATGGTAATATTGGTTTGAATCGATACTTGTAACATTATCAGGAAAAAACAGCAAGAATAAAAGTGGCAGTCGGGTGAGCAGTGCTGTAAAGCGCAGCATCTTTTTCCTGTTCTTTATTCGTTTGATAAACTCATTGATAAAAACCAGGAATAAAAACAATACCATACTGAACTGAAACAGGAAACTCAATTGGTAGTTACTACCGTGCAAACTTTTTATAAAAACAAATTCATTCAGTGCCAGAACACCCAGGATGATGCCTTCGATAGCCATATACATCAAATGAAGTCTGAATGTCGTTTTTTCTGAATTGTTTAATCCCATTCCGGTAGTTTTGCATTTCTCAGCGCAAAAGTAAACCCAATTCATTCAAATGAATAATTTTTTCTTTATCAATAAAAGATATTTTAATATTGCAGAATGAATTTACTCCTCACCTTTGTTTTTACATTTTTTGTATTCATCATAGGCATATTGCCATTCCGGGTGCTTTATATTTTTTCTGACCTGATGTATTTCGTGCTTTTATACGTGATGAAATATCGAAAATCGGTTGTCAGGAAAAACCTGGAAGGCTGCTTTCCTGAGAAGAACAAAAAAGAAATTGATAAGCTTATCCGGTTAAGTTATAAAAACCTGACCGATGTAATCGTAGAAGGCATCAAAGCATTCACGATGACCGACCGGCAAATTAGGGAACGCCATAAAGTGTTGAATCCAGAACTTGTTGACCAGCTAAAAAATAACAAAGCCGGTATCATAGCAGCTCCTTGCCATTATGGTAATTGGGAATGGGGAAGCATGTCGCCGAGTTTGTATTTCAATCATAAGATCATCGTTTTTTACAAACCTTTGAACAATCCCTATATCAATCGTTTTGTGAATAAAAACAGATCGCGTACAGGAGGCATTTTAACATCCATTTACAAAACGTCTGAAACATTTAAAGAGCTTACAGATAAAAAAGTCATCTACATAATGGCTGCCGACCAAAGTCCGTCCAATGCTAAACGGGCGATATGGGTAGATTTCATGGGAAGGGAAACCGCCTTCTTACATGGCCTTGAACTATATGGTAAAACTTATAACTACCCGGTTGTTTTTACGGATATTAAGCGTGTGAAGCGAGGCTTTTACGAATTGACACTTTCTATTATCTCCGATCATTCTGCTGAAACTGCCCCGGGCGATATTACCAGGCTTTATGCACAAAAGCTGGAAACGGCGATAAAAAACAAACCGCAAGATTATTTATGGTCGCACAAAAGGTGGAAACATCAAAAATAGATTGATATTTTAAAGAATAATATTGTATTTTTGCACTCCATTTTGGACCCGTAGCATAACGGATAGTGCACCTGACTACGGATCAGGAGGTTGCAGGTTCGAATCCTGCCGGGTTCAC
>JAZBOW010000158.1:0-6699 GCA_036351335.1 Bacteroidales bacterium
CTATCGTTTGGCAGGATCATCGTACAGCAGGCATTTGTGATGAACTCAAAAAGAATGGATATAGTGAACTGGTTAAGCAAAAAACAGGGCTGGAAATAGATGCCTACTTTTCGGCTACCAAGATCAAATGGATTCTTGACAATGTAAAAGGAGTTAGACGCAGGGCTTTAAAAGGAGAATTAGCATTTGGCACAATCGACTCCTGGTTGGTGTGGAAATTGACCCGAGGCCAAAAACATGTGACGGATGTAACCAATGCTTCACGCACCATGCTGTTCAATATCAGCACCCTGAAATGGGATGAAGAATTGCTTAAATTGTTTGATATTCCTATTGAGCTTCTTCCTGAAGTATATCCAACGACCAGGTAATAGCAACCAGTACAGCCTCTATTTTAAACTCAGAAATCCCGATCGCCGGATTGATTGGCGACCAGCAAGCTGCATTGTTCGGGCAAATGTGCATTGAAAAAGGCATGGCAAAGAATACGTATGGCACCGGTTGCTTCTTAATGATGAATATTGGGAACAGACCTGTTATGTCAAGCAACCGATTGATTACAACCATTGCCTGGCAACTGGGAGACAAACCAACCTATGCACTTGAGGGCAGCGTGTTTGTGGGAGGTGCTGTTGTGCAGTGGCTGCGTGATGAACTTGACTTTTTTGAGGATACAACGGACATTGAATTGATGGTTAAAAAAGCGAAAGATAACAATGGTGTATATTTCGTACCCGCCTTTACCGGGTTGGGAGCACCCTACTGGAACCAGCATGCCAAAGGTATTATCACTGGAATTACGCGAGGAACAAAAAAGGAGCATATTGCTCGTGCAGCGCTTGAGTCCATTGCTTACCAAAGCTATGATGTGTTTAATGCTATGGAACATGATGTGAATATGAAAATAAAAAGTATTCGAGTGGATGGTGGCGCATCAGCGAATAACTTTTTGATGCAGTTCCAGTCGGATATATTACAAAAAACAGTGCAAAGACCTGATATACTCGAAACCACCTCATTGGGTGCTGCTTACCTGGCAGGTCTTAATATTGGATACTGGAAAGATATCCCCGAGTTAACAAAGCAATGGACACTTGAAAAGAAGTTCAACCCGAAGATGGATAAGAAACAAGTTATGGTGTATCTGGATAATTGGCATAAGGCAGTGCAAAATTCCTATTGAGGTAGTATGTTTAAAATAAGAATTATGGAATCAAACCAGCAAATACAGACAAAATGAAAAAAATTATCCTGTTTGCCGTAGTTTTATTTTTTTCGTTCATGGCTTTTGGGCAAGTGGACTTTGCAAGCAATGTAAAAAAGGATGAAGTGCAGGAAAAGAAACAAGAGCTAGTTGAAATAAAAAGAACTGTTGATATTGGCGCAGGTTTAGGTCTTGATTATGGAGGGCTGCTCGGTTTTCAATTAACTTATACCCCTTTGAAATATCTTGGCGTGATTGTTTCAGCAGGGTATCATATAGTCGCCTTTGGTTGGCAAGTAGGGCTTAAAGGGTTTATACTGCCGAAAACCAATTTAAAGAAAGTTAGGCCCATTGTAAAAGTTATGTATGGATCTAATCGGGCTATCATTGTTGACGGAGCCTCACAGTACAATAAAAGCTATACAGGGTTTACGCCTGGTGCGGGGGTTGAATTCCGTTTTGGCGCTAAAAAAACACACGGGCTCAATATAGATTTGAATTTCCCAATAAATTCACCGGAATTTAATGATGATTACGAAGCCTTAAAGAACAATCCTGCTATTGATATCACTGCGCCTCCTGCGCCGGTGGCTTTTTCTTTCGGGTATCATTTCGAATTCTGATCTAAGTATGCGGCAGGTTTAATACGCCTCAAGGTTGTTAACCAATTCAAGGAATTTTTTATGTTCCATTGCAATAAGCGTTTCTGCATATAAAGCGCCGTCCATTTTGCTGATCATGGAAATTTTTGTTGCTGTTTCTTCATTGGGTGCCTCATAGATGTCCAGAAAATCATATTGGCCGAGCAATGCATAATGTGCTTTAAATCTTACGTCGGGACAAGCTTCTTTTACCTTTTTATACCAGTTGTGGCTGGTTCTGTCGCGTTCTTTTAATTGTGCGCTGGCACTGGGTGCCAGCTTTGTAAGAAGGATGTATGTTTGCATGGCTCTAGATATTGGTTCGTTGCGTGAATATACGAAAAACGCCAATAAAAAGCAAGCTTTCAAATGAAAAAGGCTCCCCGAAGGAAGCCTTGCAATATGAATAAATGTTTCTGGTTCTATAATTGAGGTCCGGCTTCAACCAACGCTTTCCCTTTTTCATTATCGGTGTACTGAATAAAGTTCTTAATAAACAATCCAGCCAGTTCCCTGGCTTTGGTATCCCAAGCCGATGGATCTGCGTATGTATCACGCGGGTCAAGGATGCCGGGGTCCACACCTGGAAGGTTGGTAGGAACTTCCAGGTTGAATACTGGAATCACCTTCGTATCGGCACGGTCAATTGATCCATCCAAAATAGCATCAATAATCGCCCTTGTATCTTTAATTGAGATACGTTTTCCTGTTCCGTTCCAACCTGTATTGACCAGGAAGGCTTCTGCATCATTTTCTTCCATTCTCTTTACCAGCTCCTCGCCGTATTTGGTCGGGTGTAAGGTGAGAAAAGCAGCGCCGAAACATGCCGAGAAGGTCGGTTGCGGTTTGGTAACGCCCAATTCTGTACCGGCTAATTTTGCTGTAAATCCTGATAAGAAATGGTATTGGGTCTGTTCAGGTGTTAATTTAGCCACGGGAGGCATAACGCCAAAGGCATCTGCCGTTAAAAAGATCACCTTTTTCGCTGGCCCGGCTTTGGAAACAGGTTTCACAATATTGTTGATATGATAAATTGGATAGGAAACCCTTGTGTTTTGAGTTACCGAGCCATCGTCAAAATCAATATGGCCTTTTTCATCAACCGTCACATTTTCAAGTAAAGCATCCCGACTTATGGCATTGTATATATCCGGTTCACTTTCTTTATCTAGGTGAATGGTTTTGGCGTAACAGCCCCCTTCAAAGTTAAAAATACCATCATCATCCCAGCCATGTTCGTCATCGCCAATAAGCGCTCTTTTCGGGTCGGTGGACAAGGTGGTTTTTCCTGTGCCTGAAAGACCAAAGAAAATGGCTGTATCGCCTTCTTTGCCAACGTTGGCAGAACAGTGCATGGCCGCAATACCTTTGAGTGGCAAATAATAATTCATGATGGAAAAAATGCCTTTTTTCATTTCACCACCATACCAGCTGCCGCCAATAACGGCACGACCTTCAGTAAGGTTAAAAACCACGAACACTTCCGAATTAAAAGGTACACCATCCGTTCTTTTCATTTCTTTCCAGTCAGGGTTGGTGGCTTTAGCAGCATTCAACACAACAAAATCAGGTTCAAAAGAAGCTAATTCTTCATCGCTTGGTCTGATGAACATATTCTTTACAAAATGGGCCTGCCAGGCTACTTCTAGAATGAACCTGACACCCAGACGGGTTTCTTTATTGGCGCCTGCGTATCCATCCACCACATACAATTTCTTACCTGTCAACTCTTCTGCGCCAATCTTATAAAGTTTCTTCCATGTGCTGTAATTAACGGGTTTGTTATCAGACTTATTTGCGGGTGAAGCCCACCAGACAGTATCTTTGGATTTATCATCGTACACGATGTATTTGTCCTTTGGTGAACGACCTGTAAAAATACCGGTCATCACATTGACAGCGCCCTGTTCGGTTAGCTGTCCTCTTTCATAACCTTCAAGGTCCGGTTTTAACTCTTCCTTAAAAAGAGTATCATATGAAGGATTGTAAATGATTTCTTTTACATTATCAATGCCATACGTATTAAGATCTATTTTGATCTTGTTCATATCAATTGCCATGTGAAAATTATTTATTCATGATTTGGTTTGGAGTGCAAGTTTACTAAAATCTGGCCAGATATATTGAAAAAGCCATATGTTAATTCAACATATGGCTTTTGATAACTTTCAAAAAAAACTTTTACTTTTTCTTTTTCCAGCTTTTTTTATTCATAATCACTGCCTGAGCAGCAGATAGTCGTGCTATTGGCACACGGTAGGGTGAACAGCTAACATAATGCAATCCAGCACGGTAACAAAATTCAATGGAGCTTGGCTCGCCGCCATGTTCGCCGCATATTCCCAATTTGATTTTCTTACGGGTTTTCTTGCCTTTTTTAACGGCTGTTTCCACAAGCTGTCCAACACCTTCCTGGTCTAATACCTGGAATGGGTCATTCTTGAGTATGCCTTTTTCAAGATAAACAGGTAGGAATTTGCCTGCATCGTCACGTGAATAGCCGAAAGCCATCTGCGTAAGGTCGTTTGTGCCAAATGAAAAGAACTCGGCTGACTTGGCAATCTCGTCAGCAGTTAATGCCGCACGTGGAATTTCAATCATGGTTCCAACAAGATAAGCAATCTTATCACCTCTTTCTTCAAATACCTTGTTCACAGTATCTCTTACGATATCTTCCTGCAATTTCATTTCCTGGTAGGTTCCGGTTAGCGGAATCATGATCTCAGGATAAGTTTTGATTTTCCGTTTTTTGAGATCTAAAGCAGCTTCAATGATAGCACGGGTTTGCATTTCAGTAATTTCAGGATAGGTATTTCCTAAACGGCAACCACGGTGCCCGAGCATGGGGTTAAACTCAGAAAGTTCTTCTACTTTTTCTTTCACTTCTTTCACAGAAATTCCCATCACATCAGCCATTTCTTTCTGGCCTTTATCATCATGAGGCACGAACTCATGCAATGGTGGATCGAGTAAACGCACGGTAACAGGCAAACCATGCATGGCTTCAAAAATGCCTTCAAAATCTTCGCGTTGAATTGGTAGTAATTTCTCCAGCGCTTTTCTTCTTCCTGCTTCATTTTCTGCAAGGATCATTTCGCGCATGGCGATGATCTTGTCTTCACCAAAGAACATATGCTCGGTGCGGCATAATCCGATACCCTGGGCCCCAAAATCACGAGCTACCTGCGCATCATAAGGTGTGTCAGCATTGGTACGAACCAGCATTTTGGCTTTCTTATCAGCTAATTTCATCAACTTACCAAAATCACCGCTTAACTCCGGGTCAACGGTTTTTATTTTTCCGTCGTAAACTTCACCTGTTGATCCATTTAAAGAGATAAAATCTCCTTCTTTATATGATTTTCCGTCCATTAAAAGGGTGCGTGCTTTATAGTCGATTTTAATACCACCAGCACCGGAGACACAACACTTGCCCATTCCACGAGCCACAACAGCAGCGTGAGAGGTCATCCCTCCGCGTGCAGTTAAAATACCTTCGGCAGAATTCATGCCAGCAAGGTCTTCCGGTGATGTTTCAATACGCACCAGGATTACTTTTTTGCCTTCCGCTGCCCAAGCTTCGGCGTCATCAGCATGAAATACCACTTGTCCGGTAGCGGCGCCAGGTGATGCAGGTAAGCCTTTGGTCATTACCTTGGCTTTGCCCATAGCATCCACATCAAATACCGGGTGAAGCAGTTCGTCAAGTTTTTCAGGAGCTACACGCATAAGGGCTTCTTCTTTGGTAATCAGCTTATCATTCAGCATGTCCATGGCAATTTTCACCATAGCGGCCCCGGTTCGCTTACCATTCCTGGTTTGCAACATCCATAATTTTCCATCCTGAATGGTAAATTCAAGATCCTGCATATCACGGTAGTGTAGTTCAAGTGATTCCTGAAGTTCGTCCAGTTCTTTATATAATGAAGGCATGGTTTCTTCTAAAGAAGGAAAATTACTGGCACGTGTTTTTTCGTCAACATGTGCCAATGTTGCCCAGCGTTTTGAGCCTTCTAGTGTAATTTGCTGTGGGGTACGGATTCCGGCTACTACGTCTTCACCCTGCGCATTGATCAGGTATTCACCGTTGAATATGTCTTCTCCTGTTCCTGCATCTCTTGTAAAGGCAACACCTGTTGCAGATGTTTGACCCATATTGCCAAATACCATCGCCTGAACGTTTACGGCGGTTCCCCATTCGTCTGGAATTTTTTCCATTTTACGATAATAAATTGCTCTTTCGTTCATCCAGCTATCGAAGACTGACATTACTGATCCCCAGAGTTGCTCCCATGGGTCCGTCGGGAAGTCGTGTCCAGTCTGATTTTTTACAGCTTTTTTAAATCTCTTTACCAATTCTTTCAGGTCCGCTGTTGAAAGGTCTGTGTCCAGTTCTACCTTTTTTTCCTCTTTCATCTGATCGATGATCTCTTCAAATGGGTCTGGATCTTCTTTGGAAACCGGTTTCATGCCAAGAACAACATCACCATACATTTGAACAAATCGACGGTATGAATCCCATGCAAAACGTTCATTTCCTGATTTTTTGGCAATTCCTTCAACGGCTTCGTCGTTTAGCCCCAGGTTTAAAACTGTATCCATCATGCCCGGCATAGATGCACGTGCGCCAGAACGAACCGACATTAACAATGGGTTTTCCTTGTCGCCAAATTTGGTTCCCATAATGTTTTCCACTTCTGCCATGGCAGCTTCCACTTCTTCCTTAATCTGAGCAACTGCGGCTTCCTGTCCTTTTTCATTGTACAGCGTACATACTTCAGTTGTGATAGTAAAGCCCGGAGGCACCGGAACGCCTATCAGGTTCATTTCCGCCAGGTTGGCACCTTTGCCACC
>JAZBOW010000159.1:0-3779 GCA_036351335.1 Bacteroidales bacterium
GCAATCACAAAATAAAGATCATCGCTCGATGTCGACTGATATAACCCTGCAAAGGATAAATGCCCTTAATAAGAAGTTGAAAAGGAAGATTACGCTTGATATCATCGACCTGAAAGATGCATACGGAAAAGCTATCGGGACAAAAGTAGTTTTCGAAATCCCTCTTTTAAACTGATTTTTTATATGTCAATATTTCATAGCTCATATTTTAGGGATTTTCCTGCATGTTAATGGTGCGAACGGATGATATGATTTAAAACTAACCAATGTTTTACTGTTATATGGAAATCTAAGATATGCCTTGACTGATAAGAGAATGCATTCTATTTAGTACAATTGATTTTATAAATAAAAAATAGTGACGACAGGATAACCACCATAAACAGGATAAAGAATGGCAGAAAGCCATAAAGTTTAATGATCCAACCACCTAACAACGGGAAAAGTGCCGGCAATATATTTCCTGCGCCGGCAATCCCGGTATACAGGGTTCGGTTTTCATTGGCAGATATTTCAAGCAGCACACCATTCATTGCAATTGTATAAGTGGTATAAATAACACCGCCTATTAAAAAAATGATGATGAATGATAATATACCGGAAGATAAAAGTGTTAAGACAGGAAGACTTAAAGAAAGAACAGCCCCTCCGTAAAGCAAGTAACGATATTTATATTTTCCGGCCAGAAAGAACAGGATAAAGCCTGTAGCTACGCTACCCATAATTTTGTATAACAGGAATGATCCAGTATCCGCATTTTGTATTTGATAAAAATCTTTAGCATAAAGTATTATGAAGGGAAGTAATGAAATACTGACACCCATGGTATTTATAAAACCAAGGAAATATTTCAGTTTTTGATTTTGCTTCCATTCCGATTTCATGAGCCGGAAAAAATGGTTCGGATTTTTAATCTCCAGTCGAGAGGGAATTACTTCTTTGAGCTTCCAAAAGCCTAAAGATGCTATGAACAGTGCAATGGAAGCAATAAAAAACATATAACCGTAATTGGTTGGGTAATCAGATATGGTTAAAACCTTCTTAGCAAAAAAAGCTGCTACAAATAGAATGACACCTGTAATAAGTTGCTTGATGGAAAAGAATGGCTTACGCGACTTCTGCAATATTGATTTACCCAGAATATCGGTATAGCTCACATTGGCAAAAGCACCTCCAAATGAAAAAACGGTGATCAGTATGAAGATCATCCAAATAATATTTGTTTTATCAATCAGCGATGAGAAATAAAGCATAATTCCCAGGCCGAGCAATGAAAATATCCTGGAATTAATTCCCAGTAATAAAAAATTTTTCTTGTAATTGAAATTGCTGATAAAGGGTGCGTAAATTAATTGTGTGAAACTTGATCCTCCCAACATAATGGCAGTGAGAATGCCAATTTGAATTGCACTTCCGCCTGCGTCAACCAACATGGCCGGAATAATAGTATCTACATCCATGAAAACCATGGCAATAGCTAAAAATCCTGAATGCCAAAGCAGCGCAAAAACATTCTGTTGGGATATTGCAGCGGTTAATTTCATCGAATTGTAATAAGACGCATCAAAAATAAGGAATTGCTATTGGTTACAAGCCAGATAGGCGAACTGTTTTTTGTGACTGGATATGCAGGAGAGATCACTGGATTTTAGTCTGAAAATTGACCCATTACTTGTTGGAGGAAGTCAGTTAAACACTTGTCTGTTTTTGTTCCGTTCGATTTTTAGGGAGCCTCACATTTCAATAGTTGAATCTTTATCAGAATTTTCTGATCCAATTATCCCTTTAGCTTATTTTTAATGTTCAAGGCTGTTTCAGTCATCGCCAATCCTCCTTTTCCCGTGCACTTCACGCAGGTAGGCATTGTTTTACTTACGCTGGAAATCGTTTGTATTACCTGGTCCAGGGGTATTACAGCATCGAATCCGGAAACAGACATTATTGCGGAAGAATACGCATTGACAGCAGCACTTATATTTTTACCCAGACAGGGAACTTCAACACGGTCCGCTACCGGATCGCACACCAGCCCGATCATGTTTTGAATAGCCATTGATGCAGCATCCAAAGCTTGTTTTGCGGTGCCTCCCATTAGCTGCACAATGCCTGCAGCGGCCATGCCAGAAGCAGCCCCGCATTCCACCTGGCAACCATGTTCTTCGGCTGAAAAACCAGGACCTTGCGCAAAATAAGCTCCAACAATTCCTGCTGCAAAATATGCTTTATTTAATTCGCCCCCCGAAGAACCTATATGTTCGGATAGGGCCAGCAATGATCCTCCAACAGTTCCACAGGAGCCTGCAGTTGGTAAAGCCACAACTACTTCCATTGCACTTTTTGATTCCATCAATGCCGAAACATTCGAGATGATCCGATTCATAACAGAATCCCTTATTTTACGTTCTTCCTCTGCCTTTCCAATTAAGTGAGATTGCTGCTGTAAAATCCGGTCTGCATATTGGGTTCCGTTTAATCCGGTATCAATGCTTTTATGAATAATTTTGATTATTTCATTCATTTTATTAATTAATTCCTGATCACAAATACCACTGATACACCTTTCGTATATCAGCCCCAAATCTCCCAAATCTGCTCCATTTATATCTGCATAATCAATTAACGACTGCACCGTGGTAAATGGCATTTCGGTTTGTCTTCCTGCAATTATCGGCATGATGGGTTTTATGACTGATATCTCGTCAATTACCGAATATTTATTAAGTTGATCTATTAGTTCTGTAAGTGGAAATGATGATTTGAACTCATACTTGATGATCTGATCTTTTTGTTCAGAAAAAAATTCAACTTCAGAAGGAATTATGGTTTTTAGTTCATCCGTTATATCCCGTTTGTTTTTGGTGAATATCATCATTCCATGCAGATCTCCGTTTAACTGAACCGGAAATCCATCAACTGAGCTGATCTCAAAAGAACCCCCTCCCAAAGAAACCGCAAGTATCTGCACCTTTTTTTTTGATATGCCATAAAGGGTGAGTCGCACTGTATTGGCATGGAAAGTTGGGAATGAGCTGATCTGATATTCGATTGTAATTCCTCTCTGTTGGGCGTAACGCTCCGTATCTTTCATCCTTTCATCAGTGATTTCAAGTCCCAGAAGGCCGCCTTCAATTCCCATCGTTGTTCCCTGTTCACGATAATTCGGGGCCCAGGCGCCATCACGATCAAATTCGATCAGCGCCTTTTCCAGGGGATTGTTTAAAATATCAAGGCTAGTTCTTGCAATACGCCATGATGCCGCCGTATGTGAACTGGAAGGACCCCGCATCACGGGTCCGATTACATCATTAAATATACCAGGTAATTTTTTCATTTTCACTTATTCAAAAAGGTTGATTTCAAACCCAAATCCTTGCTCCAACGAGCTATTGTAGATATCGGTTGCTACTGCATAGTCCTGAATGGCCACACCAACACTTTTAAAAAGTGTGATTTGATCTTCCGACTCCCTGCCTTCAATTCTATCTAAAAGAAAATCGCCGATTTCGCCCACAATGTGGCTTTCGCTGATGATTCCTTCCAAAATTGGCTTTACCAGGTCACCGCTTTCTTTCAAACATGATGCCGCCTGGTCGACAAAAACCCTTGCGTCCCGTACTAACAAGGGATCAAGCTCCTGCATGTGAGGCTGAAAAGATCCTATGGCATTGATATGAACGCCTTCTTTTACGTTTTCTCTTCTAAAAAGTGGCTTTTGGGAATTGGTGGCTGTACAAATAATATCGGCTTCTTTTAATTGTTTGGTGTCAGAAGCATGAACC
>JAZBOW010000160.1:0-26227 GCA_036351335.1 Bacteroidales bacterium
AAAACAGGGGAGTGGACTGAAGATTATGGGAACCAGGCAACCGTACGCAAAATGTATGTCGGAAAAATAACCAATTATTATACTAACATTGGAGTGGCTGAGATAAAGATTGAAACCAATTCACTGGCTTTAGATGATGAAATTAAAATCATCGGACCCACCACAGGTGTGTATGAAGATGTAATTTCAGAAATCAGGGTGGATTTAAAAACGGTAGATGAAGCTGCCAAAGGGGATGTTTGCTCTGTCCGTGTAGAAGAATTGGTGCGCAGGGGCGACAAGCTTTACAAAATTGTACTGGCTGACCGAAGTGTTCCAAACTTAGTACAACAATAAATGATCATTTCTCAAATAGTGGCCGTTTCTCTGAACAATGTCATTGGAAAAGACAATGGCTTGCCCTGGCACATGCCCACGGATATGGCCTATTTTAAAAATACAAGCTGGGGGCATCACATCGTAACCGGAAGGCGGAATTACGAAGCAGAAGGCAAGGCCCTGCCGGGAAGGGTGAATATCGTTTTAACACGCAACCCTGACTTTCAGATTGGCGATGGCTTCGTGGTGCATCAACTGGATGAAGCCATTGAGATTGCCCGCAAAGCAGGAGAAGATGAGTTGTTCATTGTGGGTGGCGCTGAAATCTACAAATTGGCCATGCTGGTAACTGATAGGATTTACCTCACAAGAATCTATACCCAAATAGCTGGCGACACCTTTTACCCTGAACTGGATATGCATGTTTGGAAACAAGTTTCTATCGACCGGAGAAAAGCAGATGAGAAAAATCCGTATGACTACGATTTTATAGTATATGAAAGACAACATGATCAATTATAACCTGCACCAACATACCTCATTTTCTGATGGGAAGGAGCCACCGCAGAAGTTTGTCGAAAGAGCTGTTGAGTTGGGATTTTCTCATATTGGTTTTTCAGAACACTCCCCACTTCCATTCCCTAATCTTTTTTCATTAAAGGAAGAGAATGTTGAAAACTATTTCGAAACGATAAAACAACTAAAAGAAAAATGTACCGAGCAGATAAAAATTTTCAGGGCACTGGAGATGGATTATATTCCCGGTATTTCAGAAGATTTTACATACTGGAGAGAAAGATGTAAAACAGATTACCTAATTGGCTCTGTACATTTGGTAAAACCCGATGGAACGAATGAATTATGGTTTACCGATGGACCTGATTACAAAATTTATGATACAGGCTTACAGCAATTTTTTGGTGGCGATATCCGTAAAGCCGTAAAAGCATTTTATCATCAAACCAACCGGATGATCGAAAGCCAGGATTTTGAAATTATTGGTCATCTCGACAAGATTAAAATGCATAACCGGGGAAGGTATTTTTCGGAAGATGAAAAATGGTACCGTAATCTGCTGGAAGAAACCCTCGAACTTGTCAAAAAGAATAACCTGATCGTTGAGGTGAACACCCGCGGCGTATATAAAAAAACGAGCGACAGTTTATTTCCCGATCATCAAACTTTAAAAAGAGTACAAGAATTAAATGTTCCTGTCATTATCAGTTCGGACGCCCATCACCCGGATGAGATCAATAACTTATTTGATTATACAGAAAAACGCCTGGTAGAATTCGGTTTTCAGGAAGTAATGATGCTTGAGAACCATTCCTGGGAATCAAGATCGCTACAATAAAGAACGTTTCCAAGCGACATTTTTTCATTTTTGAGCATCAAAATAGGGGTGAAATCTGTCAAAATTTCTGAAAATACATTTGGCATTTATTTTGCGCAATAGTTTGTAAAGTAATTAAAACGAATTGTTTAACTAAAATTAAAAGGAGGGTTTTACCATGAAACTTATCAAAAGAAATGATGATTGGGGCTTCCCTTCAGTATGGGAAGATTTTTTTAACAACGACTTGTTTAATTTACCTGCAATGGCATCAAGAGGTGCTACAGTTCCGGCCGTAAATATCAATGAAACGGATAAAGAATTTGAACTTGAACTGGCTGCGCCCGGCTTGAAGAAAAATGATTTCAAGGTAAATATTGACCGCAATGTGCTCACGGTTTCTACCGAGAAAAAAGAGGAAAAAGAAGAAAAGGATAAGAGTTTTACCCGTAAGGAATTCAGTTATCACTCTTTCAGCAGGTCATTCACTTTACCCGAATCGATTAACCAGGAGAAAATTGATGCCAAGTATACGGATGGTGTATTAAAACTGGTGCTACCTAAAAAAGAAGAAGTAATACCAAAATCAAAAGAAATCAAAATTGCATAAAAAAGCGGCTTCTGCCGCTTTTTTTATGCCATAAATTTTTTATTTGGGATCGTAAGCCCATTTAATGTACATGGCGCCCCATGTAAATCCACCACCAAAAGCAGCTAAAATGATATTATCACCTTTTTTAAGCTTGTGTTCCCATTCGTGCATACACATGGGAATGGTGCCGTTGGTGGTATTTCCGTACCGTTCAATATTGATGGTTACCTTTTCAGGATCGAGACCCATTCTCCTCGCAGTTGCATCAATAATACGCAGATTGGCCTGGTGTGGCATCAGGTAAGCAATGTCATCGCTGGTGAGCTTATTGCGTTCCATCATTTCCACAGAAACATCTGCCATGCCCTTCACGGCAAATTTAAAAACCTGTTGTCCTTCCTGGTGGATGTAATGTTCTCGCGCATCAATAGTTTCGTGCGTAGGTGGCTTTACCGATCCGCCTGCAGTTTGGTATAGGTAAATACGACCTGAACCATCTGTATAATTCTGAGTATCGATAATACCGTAACCATCTGTATTAGGCTCTAAGAGTACAGCGCCACCGGCATCCCCGAAAAGAACACAGGTAGTGCGATCGGTATAATCTGTAATGGCCGACATCTTATCGGCACCAACCACCACCACTTTTTTGTACTGCCCCGTTTCAATAAATTTAGAAGCTGTTCCCAGAGCAAACAGAAATCCTGAACAGGCAGCATTCATATCAAAGCTCCAGGCATTCTTAATGCCCACTTTGTCGCAAACTATATTTGAAGAAGCCGGAAACAGCATGTCCGGTGTTACTGTAGCCATTATCAGCAAATCAATATCGTCGGGAGAGGTATTTGTTTTTTTAAGCAAACCTTTAACAGCTTCAGCACCAATATCAGATGATCCCAGACCTTCCCCTTTTAAAATATGCCTTTCTTTAATTCCCGTGCGGGTCATGATCCACTCATCGGTTGTGTCAACCATTTTTTCCAGCTCGGCATTGGTAAGTATATAGTCCGGAACCCATCCATGGATACCTGTTATTGCGGCTCGAACCTGTGTCATAATAAAGTCAATTAATTAATAATCGGGTGCAAAATTAACAATTTTAAATAGCAGACGGGTATAAATAAGCTTTTGAGAATGGGGTAGAAATTAAAAAACCCTTATCCGGTTCGGAACAAGGGTATCTTAAATCTTTGAATAAATTTATTTCTGAAACGATCTTTAAAAAGCTTGATTACTCAGCTTTCGCGTTTTCCATCACTACTTTACCTTTATAGTAAAGGTCACCATCCACATAATAAGCACGATGATATACATGAACTGTACCTGTTGTAGGGCAGGTGGCCAGCTGAGGAGCTTCCGCTTTATAATGCGTTCTTCTTTTATCTCTTCTCGTTTTAGAAATCTTTCTTTTTGGATGTGCCATTGTATTATTTCTTTATCGTTTATTTCAATTTTATATTCTTTAAAGTTTCCCAACGAGGGTCAACTTCGGGTTTTGAATGCGTGTCGATTTTCTTAATCATTTCCGGGTCACAGTCCTTAATGTTTGGATGTGTCCTCTGCATGGGCAGCAGTAAATTTACATATTCGTAAATATACTGGCTCAAATCAATCCGGCTTTCGGTTTTGGGAATGATAACCACTTCATCAGATTCTTCTTCATAATCTTCGCCAAATTTTACTATAAGCCTGAATTCGCCATCAATGGGTTGCAAATAATTGCCGAGGCATCTGTCGCATGTAACTTCAAATGTACCTTTGATGTTAAAATGCATATCCATTAAGGTCGATTCCCTGGTCAGTTCCAGTAAAACCGTTGCTGAACCACTTTTAATGTCTTGAAAATCAAATTTCTCAAAGAACGTTGCATCAATGTCAAATGTGAAATGATGCTGTCCGACTCCTAATCCTTTAAACGGTATTGCATACGCTGTTTCCATCTTCACCCATTCAAAATCGGGCGGCAAAAGTACTTATTATTATTTTGTTTTACAAATTTTTGTAAAATCGGGTGTATATTTTTTAGGGATCGTAATAAATTTACAATAAAGTATTTGCAGAATATTTTTACCTTTGCAATCCGTTTTTTAAAACGGTAAGCCTGAGTGGCGGAATTGGTAGACGCGCTGGTCTCAAAAACCAGTGAGGTAATTCTCGTGCCGGTTCGATCCCGGCCTCAGGTACTCGAAGCCTCCGTATCAAATAACAGATATGGAGGCTTTTGCTTTCCACACCGTCGTGTACAATTATTTATTTAGGAATCAAAAAGGAATCATTACATAAGAACACTTTTAAATTGATAAGTAGGATTTATCAAAAAGCAGAATGTGTACCTTTAGTTCTTATTAACCTGCCATTATGGTGCTCAATAAAAAGATTTAATCATTACAAATCACGATTATGAAGCAGACCGCAATAACCTTAGTTGCATTACTGATTTTTACATTTATTCAAATAAGTACATCATTATGCCAGAAAAATTATTTACCCGGACAGGTAGTTACAAATGAAGGCGATACCATTTCAGGTTATATCGATTATCAGCATTGGAGCCGCAGCCCGGCAAGCATAAAGTTTTCAAAAGAAATAGCAGGAACTCCTGAGAAGTATGGCCCTCTGGACATCCAGAGCTTTCAGGTGGCCAATGATATATTTGAAAGCCGCAGCATAACTGTTAGCGAATCACCCCGTACTACTTCACAGTTATCCTATGATACCAAGTATCCATCAAAATCTGTAACCGCATTTCTGCTGGTATTGGTTTCGGGCAAAGTTTCGCTATACCAGTATATTGATGAGATGGGAACCGATTATTATTATGTTGAATCTGCAACATATCCATTAATGGAACTCACGTATTTTAAATATTATGTGGAAGATCAGGGTAAACGAGGCATTGCTGAAAACACGAAATTCCGTGGCCAGTTAATTGCTGTGATGAGCGATGATCCGGAATTACATAAACAGATTACAAAAGCCAATTACAATCCTGAAGAGCTTTCTGAAATTATTGCCGCCTATAACAACCAGAGCATCAATAATAATATGTATGTTCACAATATCGATAAAGCCCACTACCGCTTTGGTGTTTTTGTAGGCGCAGTGCTGACCCGCCTGGATTGTGGGGACAAGGTTTTCAGCTCTGGTCGTGAATTTTCCGTGTATCCGGTTGTTGGTGTTTCCATGTTGTTTGAGCCCAATAGGGGACGTGGTAAGTGGACCATCTATACCGATTTAAATTATACGGGATTTGATTATAAATATGAAAGAACTCTTTATGCGAATGAGAATTGGAAGGATTACCTGGAAGCCTGGTATAACACCACGTATTTAAAACTTGCTATTATGGGCAGGTTTAATTTCATAGGCCATAAAGTAGTTCCATATATAGCAGGTGGCGGTTTTTTTGCGACCCGAATTGTAAACAACAGTTACAGAAACGAAGAAAAATTCAGGTACGGAAACACAACTTATTATTCAACCCCTTTGGATGCAAGGCAATTTGATTATGGATTTTCGTTGGGATTAGGGGCCAGATTTAAAAAGTTTAGCCTGGACACGAGGTATGAATGGGGTGGTATTTCTCCTTATTCTCAGAGTTCGCATGTCGATGCACTCTATATAATATTTGGTTATACCTTTAATTAGCGTAATATAAAATTTCAGGTGTTCTTGTTGAGCTCTTCTAATTTGAAGGATTTTCATTCAGTCCTTTACACACCTCACTGAATAACCAAATCGTTTGCTATCCTGATGTCCCAGGATAGCAGCTTTTGAATTATTGTTATTTAAGAGGATGTGATAGGCATGGTTCGGAATGGTTTCCGTGGCTGTCCAAAAGTAGGCACTGTTACTTTCTTCAATATAACTGCCATCAGACACGCGACAACCTCCGGGAAGGGCATTAAAACCATTGGAAGTTAAATCCGATAAACTGTCAGTCCAGGTATTAACATTCGGATCTTTCAGTCTATCTCCCGCCATTTCAAGGCCTCCTAAAAAGTCAATGAGTACTCTCCATTCATCAGCATTTGGGACATGCCAACCATCCGGACAAATTCCCTGTATCGGTCTAGTGTTTTCAGCGGCTGCTGTATTCCCTTTCATGGCTGTTACCCAAGTGTACAAGTAGCCATAGGAATGAATGTAGTTACTATCTTTGTTGTATGCAAAATACCAGCCGGGTAGTTCGTTTGGGAGTCCACCAACCAGGCTGTCAATGCCATTAATCAGGGGTTCGCCATCAGGATAATTTGTTGTTTTCAGGTTTGCTTGCATCCAGCATTGGTTTCCTATTTGAACAACCGGGTATATATTTCCATCAATATCCATAACATCTTCAGGGCAGCTTGCACTAACAGGAAGTATCTTGATTGATCGTTCATCAGAAATAGTTTGATTGTCAGAATTGGTGTATATTGCTTTGATCGTTTGAAACCCGACCGCAACACCATCTGTATGCCAGTAATATGTATATGGTGATGTTTGAATGAACCCCATATCCTGTTCATTTATAAATAACTGTACTTTGGTTTCTTTATTTATTCCTTCACCTGCCTTAATGGAAAATGGAACGATACACCCTTGGTAAAATTCGGTTGTTTCTATGGAAAAATATATTTTACAGAACGAATTAATGTTTTCATTTTTATCACAGGCAATCAATAGCGGTAATAGCAACAGCAGAAATAAATGAAAACGCCGACAATTCATTGATTGGTTAAGAAGATGAATTCATGAGCACTGAAATCTACATTTAATAAATCAAAATTAGCGAATAATTATCCTGATATGATAAGGTCAGCTTTATTTTTCCGCAAATTGGTATATTATGAATGAAGCCTGAAAATCAAATCACCTGAAAAGATTCCTTTTTAGCTTAACCCTCTTCAGCAAGGCTTTTTTTATAATTTTACCGGCTAAATATCCAAACACATGAAATTATCAAAACGATTTATATATTTACCCATAGCTTTTTCAGTTGTGCTGATTGCCGGAATGCTGCTTGGTTCTCTTTTAAACCGGAATAATCCGGTACATCATATAATATCTCCGAATAGTAAGTCGAACTATGGTAAAGTGGATGATATTATCGACTACATCGAGTATAATTATGTGGATACTGTAAAACCTACCGATCTGGAAACCACAGCTATTAAAGAAATGCTGAAAGAGTTGGATCCGCATTCCCAGTACATTACCGTTGAAGAATTTCATGCTGTGAATGATGACCTTCTGGGGAGTTTTGAAGGAATCGGCATTTCATTTCGAATAGAAAAAGATACCATAACAGTGATTAGTCCGATACCTGGTGGACCTTCAGAAAAAGTGGGTTTAATGGCAGGCGACAGGATTGTAAAAATTGAAGACACCCTGGTAGCCGGAACTGGTATAACAAACAATGATGCCATCAGGAAACTGAAAGGAGAAAAAGGAACCAAAGTAAGAGTATCCATTTTCAGAAGAGGGATTCCTAAACTCATCGATTTTACCATTACACGCGACATAATCCCAACTTACAGCCTTGATGTGGCATATATGGTAGATGATGAAATAGGATATGTAAAGATGCGAAATTTTTCGGCAACTACAGAAAAAGAGTTTAAAAAGGCAATTAAGGAATTGACGGATGAGGGAATGACTAAACTTATCCTCGACCTGAGGAGTAATCCCGGGGGCTATTTAAATGCAGCCATCAGCATTGCGGATGAATTTCTGCCATCCGGGAAACTGATCGTTTATACCGAAGGAAAAAGCAGGTCGAAAAATTTTGCATTCGCTACCGATAGGGGCAACTTGCAAGATAAAGATGTGGTTATTTTAATTGATGGTGGTTCTGCCTCAGCCAGCGAAATTGTGGCGGGAGCCATTCAGGATAATGATAGGGGCACTATTATCGGCAGGCGGTCTTTTGGCAAAGGACTGGTACAGGAACAAATGAACCTTCCTGATGGTTCTGCATTAAGATTGACGGTAGCCCGTTATTATACACCAACTGGCCGCTGCATCCAACGCCCTTATGAAGAAGGCTTCGATGAATATTATGGCGAACAGTTCCATCGGCTTTTCAATGGTGAACTGCAAAGTGCTGACAGTATTAAATTTGCTGATTCTTTAAAATATGTAACGCCGGGAGGAAAAATCGTGTATGGTGGAGGAGGTATTATGCCTGATATTTTTATTCCAATGATCACGGATTCATTACATACATTTTATAACCTGCTGGCCAACAAAGGACTCATTTTTCAGTTTGCTTTTGACTATACGGATGCAAACAGGGCTAAATTAATGAAGTATGAAAACGCCAAAGCATTTGAAGAGGGATTTGAAATATCGCGTAGTGAGTACGCTGACCTTGTTGCATATGCAGAAGACAAGGGTATTGAAGCTACAAAAGAAGCAATCAGGGTTTCAGAGGATAAAATAAAAATTCTGTTCAAATCATTTGTCGGAAGGAACATCCTGGATGAAAAAGGCTTTTATCCCATTTATCATAAAATTGACACCACCTTTAAAAGAGCCGTATACGAATTACAAACGGATTAATTAAACACACATATCCCTCTGTCAAAGACAAACTTTTTATATTTTTGTATAAAGAGAATATGTAATAAATAACAATAAAAACTAAATATTATGGCATACGAATTACCTGCATTACCTTACGACTTAAACGCGTTAGAACCTCAAATTTCAAAAGAAACGCTTGAATATCACTATGGAAAACACCATGCGGGCTATGTAAAAAACCTGAATGGATTGGTTGTCGGAACCGAATTTGAAAATTCAGGATTGGAAGCAATTGTAAAAAAAGCTGATGGCGGTATTTTCAATAATGGTGCCCAGGTTTGGAATCATACATTTTACTGGAACTGCATGGCACCAGATGGCGGTGGCGAACCTACCGGTGCATTACTAAACGCGATCAAGAGTGATTTTGGTTCATTTGAAGCTTTTAAAGAACAATTTAGTAAAGCGGCAGCCACACTATTTGGTTCAGGCTGGGCATGGCTGGTGAAATCACCCTCGGGCAAATTAGAAATTGTTCAGGAAAGCAATGCTGGAAATCCATTACGCAGCGGGAAAGAACCTATTCTGACCTGTGATGTATGGGAGCATGCTTATTATATTGATAAGCGCAATTTAAGACCTGCTTATATTGAAGATTTCTGGAAAGTAGTTGACTGGAATACTATTGGAAAAAGGCTGTAAGATAGCTTAAAATAGAGCATTTAAAGGCTGCCTGGAATTCATCAGGCAGCTTTTTTTATTCTACAGTCACCGACTTGGCAAGGTTTCTCGGTTGATCCACATTGCATCCTCGTAAAATGGCAATATAATACGCCAGTTTTTGCAACGGAATGGTAGCTAAAATTGGGACCAGCATTTCTTCGGTTTCGGGTATTTCAATGATATAGTCGGCCAGATCTTTCACGGTTGTATCACCCTCGGTTACGATGGCGATAATTTTTCCGTTCCGGGCTTTTACTTCCTGGATATTGCTTACTACTTTTTCATAAATGCCTTTATTGGGCGCAATAAAGACTACCGGCATATTTTCATCAATCAACGCGATGGGGCCATGTTTCATCTCAGCAGCAGGATAACCCTCGGCATGGATATAAGATATTTCTTTCAGCTTTAAAGCACCCTCCAGAGCCACAGGGAAATTATAGCCCCTGCCTAGATATAGGAAATTGGATGCTTCCTTAAACTCATTGGCAATACGCTCCGCAATGCCGTTATCGTTCAATACCCTTGTAATTTTATCTGGTAAGGCTTCGAGTTCATGTAATAATTGCATAAACCTTGATTTTGGCAATGTACCTTTCAACTTGGCCAAGCGAAGCGCCATTAACGTTAAAACAGTCACCTGCGCTGTAAAAGCTTTGGTAGATGCTACGCCAATTTCGGGTCCTGCATGCGTATAGGTTCCGGCATCTGTGGCACGGGCAATAGATGAACCCACCACATTGCAAATACCTAGGATGGTGGCACCTTTACTACGCGCCATTTCAATGGCTGCCAATGTATCAGCGGTTTCACCTGACTGCGAAATAGCGATAACCACATCATATTCATCAATAATGGGGTTGCGATACCTGAACTCAGAGGCATACTCTACTTCAACAGGTATGCGGGCAATGTCTTCAAATAAATATTCACCCACCAAACCAGCATGCCATGAAGTACCACAGGCGATCATAATGATCCGGCGGGCTTTGAGCATTTTCTCTTCGTAATCCACAATACCCCCCAGCGAAACAATACCGCTTTGCGCATTCAAACGGCCCCGCATACTGTCTTTTACCGATCGTGGTTGCTCGTTTATCTCTTTGAGCATAAAATGCTCGTAACCACCCTTTTCAAGCTCATTGAGGTTCCACTCAAGTTCCTGTATGTAAGGTGTTTTTTTCCGGTTTTTGATATTTCTGATTTGGAGGTCTTTACCTCTTTTTACAACGGCCACTTCTTCATCTTCAAGATACACCACATTTTTTGTGTATTCAATAATTGGTGTAGCATCTGAGGCAATAAAGTAGTCATCTTCTCCCACACCAATCACCAACGGACTACCTTTTCGGGCGGCGATCAACATATTCGGGTTGTCATGTGATAATACTACAATCGCATAAGCCCCGATTACCTGGTTTAAAGAAATGCGTACGGCCTCTTCAAGCGAAACTCCTTCATTATGCTGGATATCTTCTATAAGGTTGATAAGGACTTCGGTATCTGTATCTGATTCAAACGTATAGCCCCTTTTTGTAAGCTCCTTTTTAAGCGCAGCGTAATTCTCAATGATACCGTTGTGAATAATGGCCAATTTTTTAGATTGAGAAAAATGTGGATGGGCATTTGTCTGGTTTGGTTCGCCATGGGTGGCCCAGCGCGTATGTGCTATTCCAATGGTGCCTTCCAGGTTTTTGTCTTTAAGATAATCTTCTAAATCGGCTACCTTGCCTTTTGTTTTGAATAATAGAAGTCCGCCATTTAGAAGTGCTATGCCGGCACTGTCATATCCCCTGTATTCAAGCCTTTGTAATCCTTTTAATAATATTGGATATGCTTGTTTCGGTCCAATATATGCAACGATACCGCACATTTTATATTCGTTTTAATCTAAATTGGTATATGTAATTTCCAAATGTAGTCTGGTTGTGTCAGATTCAGGTTCATGACCATTAAAAACAAATCTGTTTGGGTAGATGGATCCCCCTCTGACAATAAGATACAAACCGTTGTTTTGAATGGTCGGGTCATTAATTAACGATTGCAGATACCTAGTTATTCTGAAAGTATATGATCTTGTGGATGCTTTATATTCACCTCCGAAATAAAGATCCTGCCCATTTTCGTCGGGTAAAAAACCATATGTACCATCACCATTTATTACAGCTAAGGCCAGTTTAATAGGTGCGTTATATAAAGTGTCCATGCTATTCCCTGGTAATACCAGTTTTGCTTCGTTTAGCGCGACTGTGCCAAGTTGACTCCAGTCAGGTATATTTGGTGTTTTAATTGTAGCCGCTACGCCCGATATACCTTGCACGTAAAATTTATTACTTCCCAGGGCTGTTTCTCCCTGCGCCACCTGTTCCACAAAATCAGGACTTCCTGATTCGAAATCATGCTCATATTTTGAAGCATATTGCGTAATAACGGTTATCGGATAGTCAAATTCCAGTGAATCTTCTTCACTGTTATGGTAATATAAAGTCATTTTCGAACGGGCATTGAACAGATCGAAATTCACAAGGGATCCATTAGCGCTGACGGGTGCCGTGGTGACGTATAAACCTTTAAAATAATCCATGAACACATCATTGCTGTCCATGAGGGTTGAGTCAATATTTAATAGATAGTTCGCTAAATCCGGATTTATATCACTCAGGTTGATTCTTAATACCTGCGAAATGGTATCGTCACCCACAACAACACTGTCATGTGGCTTCGGGGCGAAGGAATAATTCGCATAATCTATCGGAAATACCGGAATATCAACGTTTGAATAATACTCCGAAGCTAGATCCAATTCTCCTTCCATTTGATAGACATTTGCAGTTAATTGCGTGGTTGTGTCGCCATATGAATTGCCGGTATATTTCAACTGTAGTATCAGGGAATCCACCTGTGCGTTTTCGCCAAAACGGTGCCCACTTTCTTCAAGCATAAACTGGCTATAAAAACTAGCCGTTGTATGGCCGAATGTAGGATCCATGATGCTGCCCAGCAAAGTAGTACTTAATCCATCTGTGCGCACAGAATCATCAGGTACAGAATAGGCATACACGTAGGCAGTGTCAGTCCAGAAAACCTGTAGTTTGCTGTCTTCAGGCTGAATAATAGCCCCGACTTCTCCGGCAGGTTTGGCACATGAAATAACAAAAATAATAAGGGAAAAGGATGCGAAATAGAGTAAGCTATTAAAGCTTCGTTTTTGAAGAAATTTATTCTTCGCCAATGATTTTGTCATAGAATTCGTTATACGCCACATAATAATCTTCACTGTCTTGATATTCTAATATAGGTTTTCCAGATGCTTTGGCATACTCCAACACTTCAGGATTTAATTCTTGGCTGCCGATAATAAGCGCGTCAGAACGGTCAATGGCACCTTTCATGAGAGAAACGTAAGTTCCGCCACTATAGTGCATGAACTCGTCACTTTCTAAGCCGTTCATGAGCATTTTCTTCTCGAATCCATTTTTAAACTGGTCGGAAAAATCATCATTATATAAGGAAACGATCACCTTCGCATTGGAAAATATCGGGCTATCTTTATAAGCAGTTTTCACAAAAAGAGGTAACAAGCTCGAAAACCATCCATTGCAATGGATCAGATCAGGAGCCCAGCCGAGTTTCTTTACGGTTTCCAGCACACCTTTGGCGAAGAAAATGGCTCTTTCGTCATTGTCTTTATGAAATTTCCCGGTTTTGTTGGAAAATATCGATTTTCTATGGAAATAGTCTTCATTATCAATAAAGTATACCTGCATACGAGCTTGCTGTATGGAAGCCACTTTGATGATTAGCGGGTGATCAATATCGTCAATGATCAGATTCATTCCCGATAACCTGATTACTTCGTGAAGTTGGTTTCTTCTTTCATTAACCAAGCCGTAACGGGGCATGAAAGTTCTGATTTCTTTGTTGCTTTCCTGAGTTTTTTGTGGCAGATAACGACCGATTTCACTCATTGGGGTTTCAGGAAGATAGGGTGTTATTTCCTGATTGACAAAGAGTACCCTCTTTTTTTCCATAATAAAAAAATATGTGATTTGAAGGGTGCAAAGGTAGTAAAAAAATGTCTACCAAACAATTTAACAATTACACCTACTTTTAATTAAGTACTTTTAATACAACGATTTGTGTGAAAAAGGCAGAAGTGCGAACTATTAAAAAATGTGAAAAGATTACCCTCTTACAAACAATGCCTTTATGATTTCCGTGGCCATTTTGGGATTTTCTTTCAACCTTCTTGTTGAATATGCGAACCATTTTTCGCCATAAGGTACATATACCCGCATGCGGTAGCCTTTATCGGTAATCGACTTCCTTAATGCCGGGGTGACACCGTATAACATCTGGAATTCAAAATTCTCTTTGGGCACATTATATTTTTCAATCAATTTATAGGCACCTTCAACAAGCGGTGTATCATGCGTGGCAATACCAACGTAAATACCTTTCTTAAACATCAATTCAAGGTCCTCAAGGAAATGCTCATTGATCACACCATACTTCTTATAGGCTATTTCTTCAGGTTCCACATAAATACCCTTGCATAAACGATAGCTTAAAGGAATTTCTTTAGTGTGCAGATCCAGCATATTTTCAATATCACCCTTAGTGCGTTTCAGGTAAGCCTGAAGCACCAGTCCCACGTTTTTAGGAAATTCTTTTTTTAGTTTTCTGAAAAGTTCAATCTCCAGATCCACGCATTGCGAATCTTCCATATCCACCCTGACAAAATTGTTATAATCGGCAGCTTTTTTCACGATTTCACGAATGTATCTATAACACGCATCCTTGTCGATCAGCAATCCGAACATAGTTGGTTTTAGCGAGTAGTTTCCGTCAATCCCATTTTTCTCGAAAGTGTCTATAATATTCAGGTATTCATTTTTGTTTTCTTCAGCTTCACCAAGTTTGGTGATAAATTCACCAAGGAGGTCAACTGTTACCATGTTGCCTTCTTCATTCAGCGATTTTGAAGCCTGAATAGCATCGTCTATTTTTTTACCGGCAATATATCTTTTTGAAAAAATCCACACAAAACCTTTAGGCATAAATGGCAATATGGACGCGATCATTTTATTAAACCACAACATAGCTGTATCTTTTTCAGTTGACAGGCAAAATTATAGAATTTGCTGTTAATTAAATAACACTAACTGCCAATTTATACGTGGTACAAACAATTTTTATAAATGATTAGTTAGCAGGATTGTAATAGCAGCCAATCACTCTTATCTCTTCGGAATAATCAAGATTTAATGATTGTGAAAATTCATATCTGATCAGAATTAACGCCAATACTTTAAAATGCGGGTTTGAGATGCTAATATATTTGTGTCGAATGAATTAATTGCTATTTTTGCAGCGCTTTAAACCACCAAAAAAACAGCATTTAATGTCTTCAAAAAAGGGAGTTAGCATATTTTCGGGGCGCAACAGCAGGTATCTTGCTGAAAAAATTGCGGCAAGTTTTGGAATTGGTTTAGGAAAATCGATTGTTACGGAATTTTCCGATGGTGAGTTTCAAACTTCCTATGAAGAGAATATCAGAGGCCGTGATGTCTTTATCGTGCAATCAACCACGCCGCCTGCCGATAATTTTATGGAACTCCTGATGATGATTGATGCGGCGAAAAGAGCTTCTGCGCGGAAAATAATAGCCGTAATACCTTACTTTGGATATGGCCGGCAAGACAGAAAGGACAAACCACGGGTTTCAATTGCTTCAAAACTGAGCGCTAATTTGCTTATGTCTGCCGGTGTACAGCGGGTTATTACCATCGACTTGCATGCCGATCAGATTCAAGGCTTTTTTGATGTACCGGTGGATCATGTATTTGCTTCCAATATATTTGTGCCGTACCTGAAAAAACTCAATTTGCCGGATTTAATTATGGCTTCGCCTGATACAGGTGGAACCAGGCGTGCAGCCAGCTATGCCAAGGCATTGAATACGGGTTTTGTTATTTGTTATAAACAGCGGGCCAAACCCAATGTAGTGGAACAGATGCAGTTAATTGGTGATGTTACGGATAAAGACGTGGTATTGGTGGATGATATTATTGATACCGCAGGAACCATCACAAAAGCAGCAAATCTGATTATGGATATGGGGGCCAACAGTGTTAGGGCTTTCTGTACGCATCCTATTTTTTCGGGAAGTGCATATGAAAAGATTACGAATTCAGCGTTTAATGAAGTCATTGTGACAGATACCATACCATTGAAACAGGATTGTGATAAAATTACCGTGCTATCGACGGCTGAATTATTTGCTGAAGTTATTTTGCGCGTACAAAGTTATGAATCAATAAGTTCACTATTTAATTTAAATAAATAATCATTTAATTTTTTAATCATGAAGCAAGTATCATTGAGCGGTTCTCCAAGAGAGAACGTAGGGAAAAAAGATGCTAAAAAACACAGACGGGAAGGTAACGTTCCTTGTGTACTCTACGGAGGTAAAGAGCAAACCCATTTTATCGTTACCGAATTAGGATTTAAAAAACTGGTTTTTACACCAGATGTATTTCTTGTAAACCTGAAAATTGACGATAAAGAATTCCAGGCTGTATTGCAGGATGTGCAGTATCACCCGGTAACCGATAGGGTTTTACATGCCGATTTTCTGGAAGTAATTCCCGGCAAACAAATTATTGTTGGATTACCACTTACATTCGAAGGTACATCTCCGGGTGTAATTCGTGGAGGAAAGATGATCAAGAAAATGCAGAAAATCCGTGTAAAAGGCCTGGTTGACGATATGCCTGATTATATTCTGGTTGATATATCAAAATTGGAAATTGGCGGTTCTGTTAAAATCAAGGATATCGAATTGGATAAATTGAGCACACTGGATCCACCAAACAGTGTAATTGTTAGGGTGAAAACAGCCCGTGCTGTTGAAGAAATTGAAGGTGTTGATGAAGAAGAAGGTGAAGAAGGAGAAGGTGAAGAAGGTGCTGCTGAAGGTGGCGAAGAAGGTGCTGCTAAGCCAGAGGGCGAAGGCGCTGAATCATAATTGAACAAAATTATATTTGAAAAGGGATAAAGTGTTTAACATTATCCCTTTCTTTTTATCATTAAACATAAAAATTTGAAATACCTGATCGTCGGGCTCGGAAACATCGGCATTGAATATGCCAACACCCGCCACAATATTGGATTTGTGGTAGCTGATGCATTGAGCAACGACCTGAAAGGCAGCTTTACGGTGGAGCGTTTGGCTTCCTATAGTAAGGTGAAGTATAAGGGCAGAACGTTGGTCGTTGTTAAACCCACTACCTATATGAACCTCAGTGGTAAAGCAGTAAAATACTGGATGGACCAGGAAAAAATACCCGTTGAAAGAATTCTGATTGTTTTAGATGACATCGCTTTGCCATTGGGTGCACTTCGTATGAAAGCCCGTGGAGGTGATGCTGGCCATAATGGATTAACTGATATTATCCTGAAACTGGATACCGATGTATTTCCCCGCCTGAGAATCGGTATTGGCGATGATTTCCCCAGGGGGTACCAGGCCGATTATGTGTTGGGCCAGTGGAGCCGATCGGAGGAAAAGCTGATGATCCCGCGTGTGGAAACAGCAGTTGAAGCTATTAAAAGCTTTGTAACCCTCGGCATCGACCGGACAATGACGGCTTTTAATAATAAATAGTTCTATTTTCCCTTTAATCGGTCAGCTACAATATTTCCTATTTGCTCAATTGGAATTCTTTCCTGCTGCATGCTGTCACGTTCTCTTATAGTCACGGTGTTGTCTTCCAGGGTCTGGTGATCGACGGTTACACAATAAGGTGTACCAATGGCATCGTGGCGGCGGTAGCGCTTGCCGATGGTGTCTTTCTCTTCATAAAAACACATATAATCCTGTTTCAAGCCATTCATGATCTCCGTGGCTTTTTCAGGTAAGCCGTCTTTTTTTGTCAATGGAAAAACGGCTACTTTATAAGGCGCCAGTACCGGTGGAATTTTCATCACAAGGCGTTCCGAGCCGTCTTCCAGCCTTTCTTCAGTAAATGCGTAGGTCATAATGGCCAGGAACATCCGGTCGAGGCCAATAGAGGTTTCAATCACGTAAGGCACGTAACTTTCATTGATCTCCGCATCGTGGTAACGTAATTTTTTACCTGAATGCTTTTCATGAGCGCCCAGGTCGAAATCGGTGCGTGAGTGGATGCCTTCCAGTTCTTTAAAGCCCATCGGGAACTCAAATTCAATATCGGCCGCGGCATTGGCATAATGCGCCAGCTTATCATGGTCGTGGAAACGGAACTTTTCGGCAGGAATACCCGTTGAGGTATGCCAGTTCATGCGCTGTTCTTTCCAGTATTCGTACCATTTCATTTCTTCACCGGGTCGGACAAAGAATTGCATTTCCATTTGTTCAAATTCACGCATACGGAAGATAAACTGCCGCGCAACAATCTCATTACGGAAGGCTTTCCCGGTTTGGGCAATACCAAAAGGAATTTTCATCCGGCTGGTTTTCTGCACGTTCAGGTAATTCACAAAAATGCCCTGTGCTGTTTCAGGCCTTAAAAAGATTTGGGTGGCACCTTCGGAAGTCGATCCCATATTGGTAGAGAACATCAGGTTGAATTGGCGTACTTCCGTCCAGTTGCGTGAGCCGGAAATGGGGCAGGCAATTTCCAGGTCTTCAATCAGCTTTTTGATGGCTTCCATGTCATCATCGTCCATCGCTGGGTATAAACGGCCTTTAATATCATCCAGTTTGCCTTTGTTGGCCAATACCCTGGGGTTGGTTTCCAGAAATTGTTGTTCATCAAAGCTGTCGCCAAAACGCTTGCGGGCTTTTTCGACTTCTTTGTCAATTTTGGCTTCAATTTTTGCCATGTGGTCTTCCACCAGCACATCAGCACGGTAGCGTTTTTTGGAGTCCTTGTTATCAATCAAAGGATCATTAAATGCATCCACGTGTCCAGAGGCTTTCCAGATAGTTGGGTGCATAAAAATGGCCGAATCAATGCCTACAATATTTTCATGCATCTGCACCATCGCCTTCCACCAGTAGCTTCTGATATTGTTTTTTAATTCCGTTCCGTTCGGGCCGTAATCATAAACGGCACTTAAGCCGTCGTAAATTTCACTCGACTGGTACACAAAACCATACTCTTTGGCATGGGCGATTATTTTCTTTAAAAGGTCTTCCTGGTTGGCCATAGTTTGTTTTAATTAAGAGTTGTGTCTCGAATTAAGCATAGCTAGTAAAAAACTTCTATTTTTATTATTTGATGAGATTTCTCGTCATTCCGCATTACTGCATTTCCCTCGAAATGACAAATATAAAGTTATGATCCGAGGGTAGCTACCATTACCGCTTTAATAGTATGCAGACGGTTTTCGGCTTCGTCAAAAACGATGGAAGCCGGCGATTCGAACACTTCTTCCGATACTTCCATAGCATCCACACCAAATTTCTGATAGATATCTTCGCCAATTTCTGTATCGCGGTTGTGAAAAGCAGGCAGACAATGCAGGAATTTAACATTCGGATTGCCGGTTTTTTTCATCATGTCTGCATTTACCTGGTAAGGCATCATCAAATTGATCCGTTCTTTGAAAGCTGCTTCAGGCTCGCCCATCGATACCCACACATCAGTATAGAGAAAATCCACGCCTTTTACACCTTCATCTACCTTGTCGGTCAGGGTTATTTTGGCACCTGTTTCTTTGGCAATTTCCAGACATTGGTCGACCAATGCTTTTTCAGGCAGAAATTGTTTTGGAGCCACGGCACGGAAGTCCATGCCCATTTTGGCAGCACCTACCATCAGTGAGTTCCCCATATTATTACGGGCATCGCCCAGATAAGCAAATGAAACCTGGTGCAAAGGTTTGTCCGAGTGTTCCATCATGGTGAGGAAGTCGGCTAATATTTGGGTAGGATGGTATTCATTGGTCAGCCCGTTCCAAACCGGAACACCAGCAAACTGGCCCAATTCTTCTACTTTTTCCTGTCCGAAACCACGGTATTGGATGCCATCATACATGCGGCCCAACACACGGGCGGTGTCTTTCATGGTTTCTTTTTTACCGATCTGAGATCCTGTGGGTCCGAGGTAGGTAACATGAGCGCCTTGGTCGTAGGCAGCCGTTTCAAAAGCACAACGGGTACGAGTTGATGCTTTTTCAAAGATCAGCGCGATGTTTTTACCTTGTAACTTTTGCTGTTCTGTTCCGGCGTATTTCGCTTTTTTCAAATCGGCGGAAAGATCGAGTAAAAATTTAATTTCTTTGGGGGTGAAGTCGAGCAACTTCAGAAAATTTCTATTTCTCAGGTTATATGCCATGACATTTGATTTTTTAAATGATGATTTTCAGTGTGTTTTTACCTTGTAAGAGCAGCGCAAAAGTAAGGAAATTTTACCATGTATATATCAATCAATTCTATCAAAAAACGACCGTTATAAAGTAGCTAAAATTGTACTTTTGCAGCATGTTGAAAATTGATCGCGTACTGGTTTCAGACGAGCTGAAAGACAATTATTTTACCTGCCATCTCAAAGCCTGCAATGGCGACTGCTGTGTGGAAGGCGATGCCGGGGCGCCACTTGAAGAAGAAGAAATATCCATACTGGAAGATTATATTGATGAGGTGAAACCTTTCATGACTGATGAAGGCAAAGTGGTGATTGAAAAAAACGGGGTATTTGATTATGATGCCGATGGAGATTATGTAACACCCCTGGTCAATAATAGGGAGTGCGCTTTCGTTTATAAAGAAAATGGCGTCAATTTCTGTGCGATCGAAAAAGCCTTTTTAGAAGGAAATATTACATTTCAAAAGCCAGTTTCTTGCCATCTTTACCCGATTCGCTTAAGCAAAGTAGGCGAGTTTACAGCCATTAATTATCATAAATGGAACATTTGCGCACCAGCGATCATCAAAGGCCGGCAGGAAGGTATACCGCTTTATGTGTACCTCAAAACTTCCTTAATCCGGAAGTTTGGTGAAGCCTGGTATGATCAGCTTATTGAACAGATAGAAAAGTAAGTTTATGCAGTAGCGCTTGGCTTTGCTGAGGCCATGCCTTCAAGTTCTTTGTCAATGTGGAACATGCCGGCTTTATCATTGCCTACCAGTTTGATCCGGTCGAGAATGGTACCAAATAAACTCTCTTCTTCCACCTGCTCTGTAATATACCATTGTAAGAAGTTAGCGGTGGTATAATCTTTTTCATCTACTGCTATTTGGTACAGATTGTTAATTGATTCGGTGATGTATTGTTCATGCACCAAGATCTCCGTGAATATTTCCAGTAGTGAGTTGTAATCCAGTTGAGGCGCTTCAATATCGAGTAATTTGGCATATGCGCCCCGGTCGTTCACAAAATGGATTAGTTTAAGCATGTGCATGCGCTCTTCTTCAGAGTGTTCGTATAAAAATACAGCAGCACCTGGAAATCCGTTTGCTTCACACCAACTTGCCATAGCCAGGTATAATCTTGATGAATATTCTTCTTTTTTTATTTGCTCGTTAAGGGCATTTTCTGTTTTCTGGTTCATTTTTTAAGGTTTTAAATATTAGATGCAAAGGTATAGAAATAAGAAAAACGCATAACTGCAACAGTGTTATACGGTTTAAATATTTTAAAAGAAGTTTAACCTTTAAGGGCTTCGGCACCGCTTACTATTTCAAGAATTTCATTTGTAATAGCTGCCTGCCGTGCTTTGTTGTATGTCAGGTTCAAGTCTTTAAGTAGCGTGTCTGCGTTTTCAGTAGCCTGGTGCATAGCAGTCATCCTAGCGCCGTGCTCGGCAGCCAGACTATCTGCAAGTGCTTTGTACAATTGTACTTTTATGGATTTAGGGACCAGAGCCTCAAGAATTTCTTCTTTATTGGGTTCGAAAATATAATTTGCTTTGGGTTCAACTACAGCGTTTTCGTCAGCAACACTTTTTGAAACCGGCAGCAACTGCTCCACCTGCAGCATCTGAACAGCAGCATTTTTAAACTGATTGTAAATCAGAACGATTTGATCATATTTCTTTTCTGCAAAAACTTGCATCAACTCTTCAGCAATTCTAACAGAATTGTCGAAAGTGAGGTCGTCAAATATGGCAGTATTTATTTCAACAATGTTATATCCGCGTGATTTAAATATATCTGCGCCTTTCTTCCCAATGCAATACAAATCCACATTCCCGGCTTTTTGCTGGACCTGCAATTTCGTATGGATATAGCTGATGGTTTCTTTAATAATATTGGCATTGAATGCGCCGCATAAACCACGATTTGAAGTAATGGGTAGCAGTAAAACCTTGTCGTTTCCCCTGTCTTCAGCAAAAACACCTTCATCCGAACCCTCGAGTCCGCTGCTGAGGTTTTGCATGATCTCATGGAGCTTTTGTGCATAAGGCCGCATCCCGAGGATCGCGTTTTGCGCTCTGCGGAGCTTAGATGCAGCCACCATTTTCATAGCGCTGGTGATCTGTCTCGTAGATTTTACGGAGGCTATTCTAACACGTACTTCTTTTAAATTTGCCATTTGCTACAATCCAATATTTATGCTTTGTATTTATGTGCAATGTCGGCTGCTGCCTTTTTTAATATCTCGATAACTTCATCTGTCAGTTTGCCCTCTTTGATCGTTTTGAGCGCATCGGCATGGTGTATATCAAGATGGTGTAAATACTCTGTTTCGAAATCAATCACGCTGTTAACCGGCACCTCTTTTAGCAAGTTGTTTACCCCGCAATAAATAATGGCAACCTGGTGTTCGACTGTCATCGGCGAGTACTGAGGCTGTTTCAGAATTTCCACATTCCTTTTTCCTTTTTCGAGCACAGCCATAGTTGCTGGGTCAAGGTCGGATCCAAATTTTGCAAATGCTTCCAGTTCTCGGTACTGTGCCTGGTCAAGTTTCAATGTTCCGGCCACTTTTTTCATGGATTTGATCTGTGCATTACCTCCAACCCTCGAAACGGAAATACCTACGTTAATCGCTGGGCGAATACCGGCATTGAAGAGGTTACTTTCCAAGAATATCTGTCCGTCGGTAATGGATATCACGTTGGTAGGAATATAGGCAGAAACGTCGCCGGCCTGTGTTTCTATTATAGGGAGGGCCGTCAATGAGCCACCGCCTTTAACTTTGCCTTTTAAACTTTCCGGCAGGTCGTTCATCGTTTTAGCGATCGCATCAGAATTAATAACTTTAGCCGCTCTTTCAAGCAATCTTGAATGGAGGTAAAAAACATCACCCGGATAGGCTTCACGACCCGGAGGACGACGCAAGAGCAATGAAACTTCCCTATAAGCAACGGCCTGTTTCGACAGGTCATCGTAAATTACCAGTGCCGGACGGCCTGTATCACGGAAGAATTCACCAATAGCGGCACCTGCAAAAGGCGCGTAAAATTGCATGGCTGCAGGATCAGAAGCAGTGGCCATCACAATAACGGTGTAGGCCATCGCGCCGCTGTCTTCCAGAGTTTTTACAATATTGGCAACGGTAGATCCTTTCTGTCCGGTAGCCACGTAAATGCAGTAAACCGGTTCGCCTTTTTCGTAAAATTCTTTCTGGTTGATAATGGTATCAATCGCAATGGCTGTTTTACCGGTCTGGCGGTCGCCGATAATCAGCTCACGCTGTCCACGACCGATCGGGATCATGGCATCAATCGCTTTAATACCGGTTTGTAAAGGTTCGTTTACTGGCTGACGGAAGATAACACCCGGCGCTTTGCGTTCAAGCGGCATCTCGAATAATTCGCCTGCAAGTTCTCCTTTACCATCAACAGCTTCGCCAAGGGTATTCACCACACGTCCTAACAAACTATCGCCAACTTTTATAGAAGCAATCCGTCCGGTACGTTTTACTTTGTCGCCTTCGTTCAGGTCTTCGGCTTCACCTAAAAGCACCACACCTACGTTGTCTTCTTCCAGGTTCAGGACAATGCCCATCAGGCCGTTTTTCTCAAACTCCACCAACTCGTTGGCTTCAGCATTGTTCATGCCGTAAATACGGGCAATACCATCACCAATTTGAAGAATGGTTCCTACTTCTTCCAATACGGCTTCTGATTCGTAGCCTGCTAATTCCTGTCGTAAAATGGCTGATACTTCTGCTGGTTTAATTTCTGCCATGTTGTTTTTATTCTTTAGTTATATTTTACTGATATAAAGATTTTCAGAAAAAACTTTAGCCAATCGCTGCAGTTGTTTCTTCACACTGTTGTTATACTGGTAGTCTTCAAAATTCAGTTTGAATCCACCAATCAATTCTTGGTCAACTATTTCAGTTACTTCCAGGTTCATATCTGTTACCTGGGCAAGTTTATCCAAAATCTCTTTCTTAAGTTTTTCATCAACTGCAATTGCGGTTGTGAGTTTCACCGGTAGTATATTCTTATAATCCTTATAAATCACATCAAATGCAGTTGCAATGAATGTGATATACACTTCCCTTCCCTTGCGGGTGATCAATTGCAGGAATTTATGTGTAAGCTTCTGAATTTTTTTATCGAATATTCTATCTAAAACCTTAATCTTTTTCGAGTAATCAATGACAGGATTTGACATCAATTTTCGCAACACCCGGCTTTCGTCCAAAACAGATTTAACGAGGATCATATCCTGCGCTACCTCTTCGAGGATATTGTTCTCAACAGCCAGGTCGAATAGGGCCTGGGCATATCGTTTCGCCAGTAATGTAACTCTCATTTGCGTATCCTGTTCTTAATTTAAACTGGTTTCTTTCAACAGGGTCCTGATATAATCTTCCTGTTTCTTTTTATCCTTTAACTCTTCTCTTAAAACTTTCTCCGCTATTTCAATGGAGTAAGTAGCAATGGTATTTTTAATCTCCACCAAAGCAGCTTTCTTTTCATTTTCAATCCGTACCTTGGCATTATCAACGATGTTACCCGCTTCTATACCGGCCTTCTCTTTCGCGTCTTCAATCAGTTTATCTTTAATCTTACGCGCTTCCCTTAAAATAGCATCACGCTCATCTTTTGCTTCCCTCAATAACTTTTCGTTATCAAGTTTCAGTTCTTTCATTTCTTCTTTGGCCCGGTCAGCAGCACGTAATGATTCTTCAATAGAATCTTCACGCTCCTTCAATGCATTCATAATAGGTTTCCAGGCATATTTTTTCAGGATAAACAGCACCACAAACAATGCGAGCGTCATCCATATAATGAGTCCGAATCCGGGGTTGATCAATGACATGATATATTATTTTTAATTTTTTAAAATGTATCCGGTGCATCGCAGCCAACCGCTGAAATGCACCGGAGAATGACCGAAGTTGTTTACAAGAATACTACGAGCAAACAAACAACGATAGCAAAGAAGGCAACACCTTCAATAAGCGCGGCGGCAACGATCATATTTGAACGAATATCGCCAACAGCTTCAGGCTGACGCGCGATGGCCTCAACTGCACCTTTACCGATCTGGCCAATGCCAACACCAGCGCCAATTGCAGCGATACCAGCTCCGATACCTGCACCCATTTTTGCATAAGGTGTAAGGTCTGCCACAGCCTGTAATAAAATTGCTAAAAGTTCCATAATTAAGTTATTATTTAGTTATTAATGGATTCAAATTAATGATGTGCTTCCTCCGTGGCCATGCCAAAATACAGGGCTGAAAGCAATGTAAAAACATACGCCTGGATAAACGCTACCAGTAATTCCAGGAAGTCCATAAAAATGGAAAACCCTACCGAAACAACTGAAACGCCATATCCAAGTCCTGTGCTCATCTCACCAAAAATAAAGATGAGACTGATAAAACCAAGAATAATGATATGTCCCGCTGTAATATTCGCAAAGAGACGAACCATCAATACAAAAGGTTTGGTAAATACGCCCATCAACTCCACAATCGGCATCAGCGGTATGGGTATTTTCAGCCACCACGGTACACCGGGCGCATTGATAATATGTGTCCAGTAGTTTTTATTGCCGCTAAAGGTGGTGATGACAAATGTAAATACCGCCAGCACACCTGTAACACCAATATTTCCGGTAACATTAGCGCCACCCGGAAAGAATGGGATGATGCCCATAATGTTATTGAGGAGAATAAAAAAGAATATCGTCAACAGGAAAGGTAAATACCTTTCGTATTTTTTTTCACCTATGGATGCTTTGGCAATATCATCGCGGACAAAAATTATGATGGGCTCAAGAAATGACTGCAAACCTTTCGGTGCATGATCTCTTCTTTTATCGTAACTCCTCGCCACCGAAACGAAAATGATGATCAGGAATAAGGAGCTCAGAAAAATGGCCACCACATTTTTAGTGATAGAAACGTCTAAAGTGGGTCTGATTTCGTGTCCATCTGCGTCCAGCTTTACGATCTTTCCGGTGTTCATATCTTTATGAGAGATGAAGTATCCCTTGTAGGCATCATGCCCGTGGTGAAAATTAGACGACATAAACACATGCCACTGCCCTTCGTCATATAAAATAACAGGTAAGGGGATGGAAACATGCGTGTCACCAAAATCAATGATATGCCAATCATAAGAATCACTGATATGTTCTACGATCATTTCACCAGCCTGAAAGTCGGCTTTTTCCATCTTATGCTGATCTTCAGTGCTGATTACAGGATCATCTGCATGATGCTGAGCAGCTAAATTTCCTGATAAGAAAAAGCTGATTAAAATGAGTAGCCCTAAATGGTAAACTGTTCTCTTAACTCCTGATTTATCACTCATTTACGATGGAAAGTGTGGTTTCAAAATTGGATGCAA
>JAZBOW010000161.1:0-5048 GCA_036351335.1 Bacteroidales bacterium
AAAAATCTTATTTCCTGAAATCCTGACGATTTCAATGTCTCTGTTTTCATCAATAAATTCGGAAAGCGCACTCACTTCAAAAAACTTATCAAAAAATACGGCTTTCCCCATGGGGGCGCAACGCGATACCGTTTTTCCCTTGTCTCCTACTTTTAAATTGGATAGTTTGAGATTTCTGGCCCTGCCGTCAATCTTTGTTTCCAGCATGGCTTTTTTCCATGTTTTTGAACGCAATGCCAGCACCAGCCCTATCAAATTAATACCGAGTGTTACTGCCAATGTTATATGTCCGGCTTCCACACTTTCGCGTGTGTAAGCCAGCCAAATACCTGCTGCCATTAAAATAAAACCAACGATACCGGCAATACCTGAGCCTGGAATGACCAACACTTCCAGAATCAACATTAGAAGGCCAACCAGTATCAGAATAATAATTACAGACCACATAATTTTATTTTATTTCGACGGTTAATTTCCGGTTTGTCATTTCTGTATAATAAGGCAATAATTCTTTATCGGTGCCACTTTTTATGGGGCATCTTCCTTTAAAATGAGCGATCATAGCGCAATTTTCTGCCTGCATAGGATCATGCTCACATACATCTATAAGTGTCTCGATCACAAAGTCAAACGTGTTGTGATCATCGTTGTACAGGATCAAACTTTTTTGACCGAGCAGCTTCTCTTCAGCTTTACTGGTATATGATGTTTTTTCTTTTGTTGACATAAAATTAGAAGTTGATCAACAGGTGCTTCAAAGTTAATAAAAATTGCATCTGAAATCATCGATTTAAAGAATTTTGAAGGATATTTTGTCGTAAGAGATATTCAAAAAATCTGTTATACTTTTGCAGCCTATGAATGCATTCGAAAAACTGATCAAAAAGCTTGGAGAAAGATTAGAAAAGCCATTACCCGGTTTGGAAGCTCAATTAAGCCTTGCCCCAATTACCCGGCTGAATGATTTGAAAGAAATGAAAATACCTGGCGATGCAAGGCAAAGCGCGGTGCTGGCACTTTTCTATCCTCAAAACGGAGACATTGGATTAATACTGATTAAGAGGGCTGTGGATGACACGGTACACAGCGGACAGATTTCATTTCCGGGAGGTAAAAAGGAAGAAACAGATGCTGACCTCCGGCAGACTGCCTTAAGGGAAACATTTGAAGAAGTTGGCATTGCGCCTGAGCATATCTCCATCATCGGTACCTTATCTAAAATGTATATTCCACCCAGCAATTTCGAGGTGCAGCCTTTCGTGGGTTATGTGAAAAACGACCCACAGCTAACTACCAATTATGAAGTTGAAAGTGTGATAAAAGTTTCGCTCAGCGAACTCACCCAACCCAATGCAATTCACTATAAAACCATCAGGAGCCGCGACGGGCAACTTTACGAAGTACCCTGTTATTTTATAAATGAGGAAATCATTTGGGGTGCCACAGCGATGATGCTGAGCGAATTGATCGCAATCATCTCCGAATGATCAATCCCCTGAACTAATCTTCAACTACAATCTCATGCGTAATTTCTGCCGCTTTACCAAGCATTAAACTAACGCCACAATATCTTTCCTGTGACAGGTTCACTGCTTTTTCAAGTTTGTCCATGGGTAGATCTTTTCCCTTAAAAATATACTTCAGGTGGATTTTATTATAATATTTCGGATGCTCCTCTGTTTGTTCCGCTTCAACTTCTACATTAAATGCATCAGGAACCACACGCATTTTTCCCAATATAGAAATCACATCCATACTCGTACAGCCACCTAAACCCGCCAACAATAATGGTTTCGGGCGGGGACCTGTATTTTTTCCGCCCACTTTTTCGTCGGCATCAATATTCAATGTAAAGCCGTTTACTTCTGCTGTAAAGGCCATGTCGCCTGACCAATCGATATTTACTTTCATACGTATAAGAATTTTTTTTGCAAAAATAATGAATTTGGCAGGATCTTAATAATTGAAACCAAAGGCGCCCGGAATAATTCCCACCTCAAGGGAATCCAGCATACTGCCCGTGTGATCATAATAATACACAAGACCATTTTTGGTATAATCCAAAGCATCAGAAACATAGATATCAGAATTTTGCGGATCGATACCCAGCGCATAAAAGTATTTGCCATCCATTGCAATCACCGGATTTTCAGGCAAGGCACCATCGCTAACAGACATGCCGTAGACGCCATTATTCAGGTAAAATAGTTCATCTCCCATTCCATTGATCACGAGACTTGAAGGACTCGATGCAATATCGTCGAATTCATATTTTTTGATCACACTTTTAGCTTGTGGGTTTATTTTCCAGAGCGAAGGTATCTCTTCATTGTCATAACCACCGCTGCATAACACCCACAGGTTGTTGTCTTTGTCCACCACCATACTGTTCGGCTCTACGCCTACCTGTATTGAATCTATCAATGCATCTGTTTCGGCATCAATAACCAGTAACTGCTTGTTTTTAATGGCCTGCAAATAACCTGACCAATGTGCTACATATGCTTTATTACCGATCAACACCATGTTTTCGGTGCTTCTGTTCACAGCTATTTCGCCTGTTATTTCATAACTTTCAGGATTTACAATGGTAATGCTGTTGCTGGCCAAGTCGGAAATGTATGCTTTCTGGTCATTTATTTTTAAGAAATGTCGCGGTGATGTAAGCTGCGATATTTTTCCTTTGAATTCGGCTGTCTTACGGTCAATGATATAAATATTCCCCGAATTATTTACAACGATATATGCCAGGTTGCCATCCATGCAGATGCTTTGGGCCACATCGCCCAGGGGCGCATCGTTCACCTCGTAGAAAAGGTCGTTGGTGAGTTTGGATGTAGCACTTTCAAAATAGGATAGACTGGCATTTCCTGCTGTAAAATTTCCCTGGTTCACAATAAAAACACCATCTTTCAAACCACTTTCTTCCGGTTGGGTTTCTTCTTTTTTACAGGCTGCAAACAAAACAGCGATCATGATCGCTAAAAGGACTAATTTCTTCATGTTACTTTTTTAATTTTAATTGGATATTGATTTCAAAATTTCTTCCGGGCATGGCACGCCATTGGATGGCCTGGTATTCCACATTCATCAAATTGTTTACTTTGAACCTTGCCTCCACATCCATGCGTTTACCCGACCATCTTTTTCCAACAGACACATTATTCAGCACATAGGCTGGAAGCGGTTTTTTATTGGTTAACCTTTCCCCGATATAATTGACGTTCCAGCTTACATAATAGCCCCCATAAGCCCCATATACGTAGCCATTTGCCGAATGCATGGGAATGTAAACCAGTTGCGTACCGGAAGTGCCGTTTTCTTTGGCCTGCCCGCTTTCATTGGTCGTTTTTGTGTAGGCATATTCAGCGAATACCTTATAGTTAAACTTCCTAAAGGAACCGCTTAAGTGTGTTGAGAATTCTATTCCCCTGGCAAATACTTCGGCAATATTTTCAGGCGACCAGTAACGAAAATCTGAAGGCACCCACTGGATCCAGTTATCAATCCTGGACGCATAGATACCTAAATCCGCATTCAACGAAAATTGTTCGTTAAAAGTTTTCACAAAGTTGATACCGCCTTCGATTTCCAGTCCTTCCTCAGGTTGCAATGCTTCGTTGCCACCCGGATACCAGTATAAATCGTTAAGCGACGGCAGGTGGTAATTCCTTGAAATGCTGGCCCTGACAAACAAGTTTTCTTTTTTCAATAGTTTATAATTCATTCCCAATAAAGGCATAACCGGGAGAAAATCGGCATCTGCTATTTCAGAACGTATGAGCAGGTTAAACTTTAAACGATCGCGGATACTTTTCAGCAGGTTGGCATACAAACCATAGGTATCCCGATCTTTTTTGTCAGCATAGTTATTGGAGTTTACACTTTCAAAATCGATATCCAGGCCAACGGTCAGGGCGAATCCTTTCTGATAAACAGTTTCATATTTCGCCTTAATAACCAGGCTTTGGGTATTGTTTTCCGAGTCGATCAGTGTGACGATATCTGCCGAATCGGCATTGGTAGTAGTTTTGAGGTAATAATTCTGGTCTTCAAATAAATAAGCAACTTTTACTTCTATTTGATGTTGGTTTTTTGAATAATTCCATCCCAGTATATTCCGGCTGAAGAAACCGTTCTGAAATTCCTTCGGGTCGCCTCCTTTATGCACATTGGGCATAATAGGCGGAATATCCCTTTCATGCCATTGGTTCCAGCTATTAAAACTGAACTGATGCCTTTCGGATGGCGCATAAATAAATTGCTGGGTAAAGCCTGTATTCCGGAAGGCCGCATTGGTTTGCGTCATCTCTTCACCAGGGATCACTGCTGTATTCAGATATTCAAAATCATTTTCAGAAGCCTGGTATGAAAAACGGGTATCGGAAGCGAATTTTTTGCTGTTATATAATACACTGGCATTGGTGGCCACCGATTGGAAACTTCCGAAGCTTTGTTCCAGCATGACCTGTGAACGATTGTCCAGGGATGCTTTATTTTTTAAGGCAACACTTCCTCCCAGGGCACCACTCGATTTCATAAGTGATCCGCCCCCGTAATACAGTTCAATCTCATCAAAAAACGCGTTGGGGATTTGTGAAAAATCCACCTGCCCCAACATGGGCGAGTTAATCTGAAAATCGTTCCACAGCACCTGTGTGTGCGATGCGCCTGTTCCACGGAAAGAAGCTGTTGCCAAGGCTCCCCTTCCGTATGATTTGATATATACAGGGGTGTATGCGGCCAGCAATTCACCGAGATCAAGATTTGACAGGTCGGATTTTATTATGGTGTCAATGGTGGTTTTTTTGATGGTTTGGGAATAGTCGTTTTTGGTGGCAAACACCTCGAACTCCTTTAACAACAGGGTGTCAAAGATCATCTGTCCTTGTGTATTTTGCGCAAATACCAGGCAGGTTGCAATGATAACCGGAAGTAAAAACCCGTACTTCAAAACAATTCATTTAATACAAAGCGTATCAGGAGAAAAAATGCAGGTATGTTTTATACTTACAAGCTCTTATCCCGAAAGCTTTGAAAATTAACAG
>JAZBOW010000162.1:0-13098 GCA_036351335.1 Bacteroidales bacterium
ATAGACAGAATCCATTTGGCGTGTCATTTCAATTTCTGAAAGTTCTTTAATTTTCAACTCAAAGTCAGTCAAGTTGTTTCCAAATATTCTGAATTCATACCTGGGTATTACTGAAGACACCATTTTAGTTATTTTTAATTTGATAGATATTCAATCGTTGCGTAGCATCATTAATTAAGTAAACCATATCGTTATGAACAATTACACCTTCATATTTAAGTTCATCTAAAGAAAAAGACATTAAGACATTTGCATTATAATCGCATTTATACAAACTTCTTGACTGATCACTTACAATCCATAAAAGTGAATTTTCATCATCAACGAATATTCCTGAATAATCAGAAGCAAATTTTAATTTGGTTTCACTTATTTTTCCAAATGTGGGGCTCCATACAATTAAAAGATCAGGATTTGTTTCATTAACAATATAGTATATCCTGTTATTCTTGTTATATGAAATACCCTCCAACCCACTGTTATCAGAACCAATAGAAACATCAATACTATAGGTTTCTATTTTAGCACCTGTTTCATAATCAATCATTGTAATCTCACGATCCGCTTCTTCAGCCACGGCAACTATATTATCGTGGATATTATAAGTTACACCCTCCAGATCCTTTCCTGTATAATCAAGCGTTCTAAGCACATTCCCTTGCAAATCCAGCTCATAAACCTGATTAACATGATCACTCACAGTGAGTAATGATAGTTTACCCGGGCCAAATGATAAACCAGAGGGCTCGGGAACATCAACTTTATAGCTGTCTATCAACTCAAGTGTACCCATTGGAATCTCAATCACCGAACTTGGAGTTTCGTTCTTTTTGCATGAAAATGCAATGAACAATATGACTGCGATGATTGAGATTCTTTTCATGGATAAATGAATAGTTTTTAACAATTAACTTATTGTGCGTTTGGAGCTCCCGGTGTAGGAGGAATAGCGGTATTCGGATCGAAAATAACCCATGTAAAACTACCGTCGGGTTGACGACCTGATGAATAGTCTGTCTCGGGAGTTGGAACCGGAGTACCATCTCCTGTTCCTGAACCATAAGTAACAGCATCATCAAAAGTTACACCGTCTTTCGAAAGGCCAATATCATCTCCACCACTACCTAATTTAAAGCTTAGGTGAATTCCTTCGCCAGTTCCATCTGCCTTTAAAATAAGGTAACCATGACCCGGAATTACAGTTTGCTCAGTTATATCTGTTGGGATTTGATATTGAATTGGATCAGCCATATCATCTGTTAGATACCATCCTCCAATGTCAATGGGTGTCTCTCCAGTGTTGTAAATTTCTATCCAGTCAGGATAGTCATCAGGACCACCATCTTCAATAAAAGTAGTATCGTTGCTACACATGAATTCATTGATTACGAGTGATCCTGCAACTGGCACAGTTCCATCGTTTGGTTCACCCGGTGTTTTGTTAGAAAGTGTATTCCACTCATTTCCTGCATCGGCAGTTCGACCAAACGATTTACCATCCTCAAGTCCATTAAAATCATCAGTGATATCAATTTCATTCTTGTTCGGATCATAAATTGCTGCATTATTATCACCTGAAGCGCTTAGGCCCATATCAATAAATACTTTGCCGTTAATAATACTATTCGGAATATCGCCTCCTTCATTATCAACAGCACCACAGATCAGTACAAGGAAACCTTTTGGAGGTATTGTTGTGATTGCTGCATCTGATGCAGGTATCTGGTTGTATTCGGCCTCTTCTCCAGGTTTATCTGTGACCCACATATCAGCCACATTAACTGTTTTTGTACCCTTGTTATATAACTCAATCCAATCGGCTCCTTCCCCAGAACCATCCACAAAATACGGATCACTTAAATCTTTCGTTATTAATTCGTTGATTACGATATCTTCATACGCCTCAACAGGTGGAGGAGCAGGTGAAGGTTGCTCATCCTTAACACAGCTTGTAAATAAAATGGCTGTAATAATGCCTAATAAAATATATTTTTTCATTTTTCTATTTTTTAAAATTTAATAAACTATGTTAAAAAGCAATTAGAATTCTTGCCTGGATAGTGCTAAAATCAATACCACCTTGTCCCGTTGGAGTTATATCATTACCAATCTCATCAACATCAAAGGTTTTGTATGCTCCTTTTCCATCTGCCCAACGGTCATGATTAACGTAGGCATAATTTAACATTAACTTTACATTGTAGTTGAAGTAATAGCTAAGACCAATGGTATATGTTTCACCTGATCCTCCTGCCATCCAGGGAGTATCTTCTCCATCTTTAAATGTATTTGCATCCATAAATGAATACCTTAAAGCTACTTCAAATGCGCCCTTCTTATTGTTTCTGAAATCAATTTGAGAGAATTCCGCATCACCCATATTATAATAATAATCAGCATTATTGATCAGCCATGCTCCCATCACATAAAAACCCTGCATTGTGTATCTGTCTTCACCCTCAGGTACTTTTGTAGAATCTCTTTTTATACTTGTCCTGATATATTCACCTTGAACACGGAAATTCTTAACGGCGTAGGCTATTTCTCCACCTAAAAGAACTTTTGTTTCGCAATAAGGAACCCAATCAGTATCTATATATTTTTTACGGTTGATTTCTGTTTCTGCATTTTCACCGTACCTGAAACTGTTTTCTGGATCCCCAATCTCCTGGATTTTAGGTACTCGGTATGAACTAGCGATACCTAGATGTAAAACTTGCTTATCCTTTTTAATGGGTGCAAAAGCAAACCGACCAGTAACCGACCAGCCTGCATCAGTTCCTTTGCTTTTATTCTGATCCCTAATCAGGTCATTTGCTATATTACTTGAGAAAACACCAACTTCGAAGAATACTTTATTAAAGAACATTTTATAATCAACTCCCAAGTGACGTGAAGGCGCTTGTTCTGTTGAATAGGGCCTTTCCATAAAAGTAATATACCTTGATGTGGTCATAGTTTCCATTGAGAATGGTTCCCTGAAATTACCAGCTTTTATCTGCCAGTTTTTACCAATATATCTTACATACGCGTCTTTAATGTCTACGGCATTGTTACCAAAGTCGAAATCAATTTCAGCGCCCCAATTTCCCCATAGAATAGCTTTCATGGCAAATCGCATACGACGAATGTTAACACCATTACCAATTTTATTGTCGTCTCCCTGGTATGTATTGTCGCCATAATACATAGCACCATCAAAATACACACGGTTATCAAACCAATATCTAAACCGATTATCAGTTGAAGATAACATCAGGATTCCGTCACGCGATTCAGGGTTAAGGCTAACACGCACACCCACTTCCTGTCCATAATCATTAACTGCCTTTTCAGCAGGATTCATATACACAGTAATGTCTTGTCCTTTGTTAACAGTTACTTCCTGAGTTGCATAAGTTTCCTTACTAAATACAAGTACGACAGGAAATGATGTTGATTCCAAACGGAAAAAACCATTTCCATCAGTCAGGATAACCGAAGAGGCATCTCCTTGAATCTGAACTTTAACTTCATTCATAGGGGTTTGCAATCCAGCAGGAAAAACTTTACCTGTTATAACATTTTCTTCCTGTGCAAAAATGCTCGCACTGCTTAGAAGCATAATAACCAGCCCAATCAGTACGTTTTTCATGTTCATACTTTTTTTCATCTCAATTTTTTTTAATCTATAATTGTTTGATTTTGCAGGGCTAATTAACGGCAATAAGTTGTTTATTTAATAAAAATTACCTCTACTTTGACCCTACATAAGGATTAATGTCACACTCAGTAATACGTACACCTTTGATTTTGTGATATTTAACAAGGTTTTAATCAGAATCCTCTTATAAAATCATTTAAGTTGATTTTAGGATCTACTTTAAGTTTCTTGCGTAACCGATATCTATTCATCTCAACACTTTTCGGAGATATATTCAGTATAGATGCTATTTCCTTGGATGAAAGATTTAACCGTAATAATGAGGCAAGCCTTTTTTCGTTATCAGTAATCGATGGAAATGATTCACTAAGTTTATGTATGAAGTTGCTGTTCTGTTCATTAATATGCATCTGGAATTTTTCCCTGTCGCGGTCGATGGAAAGGTCCTGAGTAATCATTAAAGAAAGATTATTTAGCCTTAATCTAATTTCCTGATCCATAGTATTGGATTTGATTTTTATAATCTCTTCCTTCAGATCATTTAAAAATTCATTTTTACGGATAATACTCATGGCCATTGTTACCATCTCGCTTTGCCTGAATTTCAATTCTTTACTTAAGTCTTCCTGTAAGTGAATTTTATCTTTGATACTTTTTTCAAGATGCTCCACTTTTAGCAAGTAATTCTCTTCAAGTGCTTTAAGCCTATATTTCAACTGTCTTGTTTTTCTTCTTTTTACAATTAAGAAATATAAGAGTAACAAGGAAGTAATAAAAAAGAGTGAGATTCCAATCCACAGGTAGATAATACTATTAGATGATTTATGGATTTCTGGTCTTTCTTTCTCTACAACTTCATTGTGTAAACTATCTTCCTGAACAACCTGAATCTCATTAGGGATTGTTGTTTTAATCGTATCTACTTCTACATTAGTGATATTAACAGCCCCTGTCTCAATCGGGTTTATCATACGATCTCCTCCAACATCCTGTTTAAAAACATTGTTAACAAAGAAAAGCAGAAAAAAAGCGATGATACCAGCAGCAATAGGGGTTGCAACCCAACCAAGACTTATACTTCCTAAAATCTTGTACTTAATTTGTTTACCACCTTTGTATAAACCGATACCTATTATCGAACCAATTACCACCTGAGAACTGGAAACAGGCACAAGAGGAATAGCAGGCAATCCTATTGATTGAAACGCATCTGATAAGCCTTGTGACGAAAAGATGAATAGCACCAGCGCCTGTGAAAGTACCACAACAATAGCCGCTTCAGGTGTTAGTGGCATGAGTGTATTTCCAACAGTTTCCATTACATGTTTCGAATAGGTAATAATACCTATGGAAATGGCAATTCCACCTATTAAGAACAATTGTTGCGTACTATCAATTTGAATAAACCCCAGGTTAATATCAGGTAAGTTTATAGCGCTTGTAAAAACGCCCATAACATTCGCAATATTATTGGCCCCTAAGCTATATGCCCCGAATGCCCCAACTATTAAGAGGCCATAACGTATATATGAATCTCGGTAAAGTAAGTGAATACTTGTTTTTTTTGTAAACCTTTTAACCAGCATAAAAAGCAAGATGGCAAAAACACCTCCCAAAATCGGTCCTGACACCCAGGTACTGACAATTTTAGTTAAAGTACCTAAGTCGGTGGGATTATTCGTGTAAAAATTCCATCCGATAATAGCACCAACAATGGCTTGTGATGTTGATACTGGCAAACTCATTCTAGTCATCCAGTAAACTGTAAGTGCTGCTGATAATGCTACTGTAAAAGCTGCAGCTAGTGTGGAGACACTTCCTAGTTTTCCTAAAGTGTGACTTGCACCTGCTCCCTGAATAACAGCACCAAGAATCACAAATAAACTTGCAACAATAGCAGCTGTTTTAAAACGGATCATTCGGGTTCCTACTGCAGTTCCAAAAATATTGGCAGCATCATTTGCACCTAGTGACCAACCTAAAAATAAACCGCTTGATAGATAAAAGAGAATGATCATATACTCAATTTCAAAGCAAGTATGGATAACATATCTGCAAGACTTTCCGCTTTGTCAGAAATTGTTTCTATATGTAGTGCAAAATACCTTAAATGTATTTTTTGGCTTAACTCCAGATCTTTCATGTCATGAAACAGCTTTCTTTTAATATTTCGAGATATCTTATCTGCCTCCTTCTCGTAAAAATACACTTTTGATAGTTTTTGTTGCACTTTTAAGGGGTCTCGAAAAAATCCACGACATGCTGGGAAGACAGCCAGGGCAGACTCCGTAGAGATTTCGGCTAACCTGATATAATCTTTCTTTAATTCTTTCGGAATGAAAGGCAACTCATCATCAAATTGATACAGGTTATCTTTAGCTATATCAATGATCTCATCAATCTTATCAAGCATACTTTCAATATCACTCACATTTTGAGGCAACAGTGAATGCCTGTAAAATTGATCATCTATTTTACGCTGTAATTTATCAGCTGATGCTTCAAGTCTGCCAATTCGTTCAATTTTATCAGCAAAACTTGCTTTTTCATTCTTTACATAATTAATGATTCCTTCCTTGAAAACAAGCACACCTTGTTCAACTGTATCAATAAAATTATCAATATCAAATACCAGTTGTTTTACATTTTTAAACAGTAAAGACATATATTTTTAGTCATTTGAATCTTTCACAAAGATAGTACAAACCCAGTGCAGTCACATTTACACAGAGGTCAAGTAAAGGAATTCATGTACCATGTCGAGGTTAATGCACACTATAACAAATTGTTTTAGTGGGTTTTAAATATTCACATGTAGGGTCTGCAATTCGAATGTATACCTAATATGTTGCTTATTAAGTTTAACTGTATAGCCAGAATAGTGGTTAAATTCTTTACTTAAATAGAAAGCTTTAATACATTTGCTAATAAGATTATATTTATCGTTTAAAATATTCTCTATTTTTATACTAGAAAATATTATTAATAACCCTTAAAACATATTACATGAAGAAAATCTACTTTTTAATGAATGGAATAATGGCTATCTTATTATCATTATTCATAATGACAAACACTGTGCATGCCCAGCTTTACATTAATGAGTTTATGGCAAGTAATGATGTATCTTTTCCAGGGCCACAGGGAGACTATCCTGACTGGATTGAGATTTACAATGCCGGTTCCGAAGCTGTTATGCTTGGAGGCTATTATATGTCGGACGTATTAGATGATCCGGAAGCCATGTATCAAATTCCAAGTACATACCCTGACTCAGTAACCGTTGCGGCCGGCGGATATATCCTTTTTTATGCAAATAAAGAAGAAGCCAGCAGTGTATTAAATCTTAATTTCAAATTAAGTGGAGATGGTGAAAGCATCGGGCTTTGGAATCCATTTGAGGAGCTTGTTGATAGTTATACTTATGAGGCGCAAACTACTGATGTATCTTTCGGACACTACCCAGATGGAACTGGTGATTGGGCGTTTATGACAAATATAACACCAGGCGCAATGAATGAGAACCCAGCTCCAGCCGAAGTTATTTTATACATCAATGAGTTTATGGCAAGTAATGATTTCGCATTCCCCGGACCACAAGGCGACAATCCTGACTGGATTGAGATTTATAATGCCGGACTGGAACCAGTGATGTTGGGCGGATATTATTTGTCAGATAAATTAGATGAACCTGAATCCATGTACCAAATTCCTTCAACCTATCCTGATTCAGTAACAGTTGAAGCAGGTGGTTTTATCATATTTTACGCCAACGATGATACGGCATGGAGCGTGCTAAACACCAACTTTAAATTAAGTGGTGGAGGCGAACATGTTGGATTATGGAGCCCTGAACAAGTGTTCATAGACAGCATTACTTATGGCCCTCAAATTACTGACACTTCTTATGGCCGTTACCAGGATGGAACAGATAACTGGTACATGATGGCTGATTTTACACCTGGAGCAAGCAACACCAACCCGAATGCAGGACCAGCCGACGTTGAACTCTATATAAACGAGTTTATGGCAAGTAATGATTTCGCCGTACCAGGGCCACAAGGTGATAATCCTGATTGGATCGAAATTTACAACGCAGGAGAAGAAGCTGTTATGTTAGGAGGCTATTATTTGTCTGATAAATTAGATGTACCGGAAGATATGTACCAAATTCCTTCAACCTATCCTGATTCAGTTACAGTTGAAGCAGGAGGTTTTATCGTATTTTATGCCAACGATGATACGGCATGGAGTGTGCTGAACACCAACTTTAAATTAAGTGGTGGTGGCGAACATGTTGGCCTCTGGAGCCCTGAACAAGTGTTCCTGGACAGCATTACGTATGGTCCCCAAATTGCGGACACGTCCTATGGAAGATTTGCAGATGGAACGGATAATTGGTTTATGATGCCTGATTTCACACCTGGTGAAGCCAACCGTTACGTGGATGCTGTCAATGAAATTCAAATGAATGCTTCATTGAAACAAAATTATCCCAATCCTTTTAGTGAATTGACAAATATAGAATTTACACTCAACGAAACAGATCACGTTACGATTACAATATATTCAATAAGTGGTTCCGTTATTTCCACTCTAAGTGACAAGACTTATCATAGTGGAAACCATGTGATCGAGTGGAATGCTTCAGGAATGGCACCTGGATTCTATTTCTACAGTATACAAACTTCTACAGGAAACGTAATTAAAAAAGCTTCAGTAATTAAATAGCAATTTTTTTTACAGAAAATTTTAAGGCCAGACAAATTATGTCTGGCCTTTTTATTTTATCAGATAATTATTAAAGAATATTTCCGCATTTATTGCAATAAACTGCATCGACATCATGGTTATCTGCTTGGCAATTTGAACATTTTTTTTGCTGTATTTTATTTGAAGAAATCTTACTCATTTCCGTGGTTATAATCCCAGTAGGCACCGCGATAATTGCATAACCGGTAATCATCAACATAGATGCTAATATTTGTCCTAATGGTGTATTCGGGGCAATATCGCCATAACCAACAGTTGTTAATGTAACTATGGCCCAGTAGATTGACTTTGGAATGCTATTAAATCCATTCTCTGGTCCTTCGATCAAATACATCATCGAGCCTACGATAACAACAATGGTTATAACCACTTCAAGGAATACAATTATTTTCGCACGGCTATTTCTTAGGGCGGTTTGCAAGGTATCAGCAGCACCTACAAACCTGGCCAGTTTTAAGACCCTAAATACGCGAAGCAGCCTCAATATCCTTATCACGACCAGGTAATGCGATCCCACAAGCAGTATGCTTAAGTATGAAGGCAAAATTGCCAAAAGGTCAATAATGCCATAAAAACTAAAAATATATTTAAGCGGTTTATGGGCTGTGTAAATCCTTAGGAAATACTCGAACGTAAAGATGATCGTAAATGCCCATTCCATCACATAGAAATAATCTCCGAGTTTCTCATGAAATGATGCTACACTGTCGAGTAGCACGACTATAACACTTAATAGTATAGCTACGAATAGAATCACATCGAATGATTTACCAGCAGGCGTATCCGATTCAAAAATGATATTTCCCAGGTTTCTTCGGAAATTATTTTCGGTCATATTTTGCATCTTTAATAAAAGCGAAAATAGCGAATAATTAAAACTTTGTCATAATTATTTGGAAATCGAAAAGCGTTATTTGTAATCATTTTAAATTGTTTATTACATTTGCCAAATAATTTAATCTAAAAAAGCATGAAAAAGATTTCAATTTTTATGATAACCCTCGTGATAGGGTTTATGTTTGTTAACTTTAGCATTGAGGATAAAAAAGCACCTCAGGAAGAAGTAAAAACAGATGCAGTGACATACCATGTACCGGAGGATGTGCAGCAAATACTAGATAATTCGTGCGTGGGCTGCCACAACAGCGACTCAAAAAACATCAAAGGAAAAGGTAAACTTAAATTTGATGAACTTGCTGATTTGAAATTACATAAGCAGGTAGGCAAATTAGCTGATATTGCAGACGTTGTAAAAGAAGGTGATATGCCGCCAAGTAAATTCCTGAAAAATTATCCAGACCGGGCTCTTTCAAAAGAAGATAATGAAAAACTTGTTAACTGGGCAACTGAAATGGCAAAACAACTTACACCATCTGAATAAAATTTTCTAAACCTGCTACAAAAAACCATAATGAAAGCACTAAAACTCATTCTACTAATTTTTCTAGTGATCTTAATAATTGTTCAGTTCATTCCCAATGATAAACCAGAGGTGATACTGACAAACGAAAATGATCTGATCTACAACAACCAACTTCCAGAAGAACTGGCCAGCATGCTTAAGGAAAGCTGTTATGACTGTCATTCGAATGAAACAGTTTATCCTTGGTATAGTTATGTGGCACCTGTTTCATGGCTTGTTGTCAAAGATATTAGAGAAGGTCGGAATGAACTTAATTTCTCACACTGGGAAAGCCAGAGTAAGATGGATAAAGCCAAACATCTGGATAAGATCATTGATGAAGTAACAGATGAAAATATGCCCATGCCTATTTATACCATCATGCATTCTAAAGCCAAATTGAGTAATGATGAGAGGCAACTTTTAGCTGAATGGGCTGAAAGTTTTGCAGAAAGTTTATTTGAATAATTACATAAATTCCTAATTCAAAAAAAGGCCGGCTCAATGAGCCGGCCTTTAATATTTTAACAAACAGGACTATTAATTTATTTGGTTTACATTTTCCATTCCCATCGTAATGGCTTCCGTATTTAATGGAATCAATTTATGATACCTGAATGGCAATGATTTTTTAAGACCTTTGATCACATTGTCCAGTTTCACAATGGGTTTCACTTTGATGTATGCTCCCAGCACCACCATATTGAAAATTTTGGTATTTCCCATGCTGGCTGCTAATTTGGCCCCTTCAATTTTATAGATACTGATATCCGTTCTGGTCGGGTGATGTGTAATCCCGTTAGGATCGTATAACAGCACTCCCCCGGATTTTACAGTTGACTCAAATTTATCCATCGACTGCTGGTTGAGTATGATAGCCGTATCGTACCTGGTGAGGGTTGGCGAACTGATTCTTTCATCGCTTACGATAACGGTTACATTGGCTGTTCCTCCCCGCATTTCAGGACCGTAAGACGGCATCCAACTCACTTCCTGATCCTGCATAATCCCTGAATAAGCCAGGATTTTACCCATCGACAACACGCCCTGTCCACCAAATCCTGCAATAATAATTTCTTCAGTCATATCTTTGAATTTCTATGTATTTCTATTTTTTCTCAATTAACTGGCCATCCTTTTTAATATCTCCCAGCTGGTAGAATGGAAACATATTTTCTTCCATCCAGATGTTTGAGTCAACAGGTGTCATTTTCCAACCTGAATTACAATTTGAAACAATCTCTACAAATGACAATCCCGGTTTACCGTCAATCTGATTTTGAAAAGCCTTTGTTAACGCTTTTTTTGCCTTACGAACAGCAGTTGCCGTATGCACAGCCTGGCGTGTTACAAAATACGTACCTGGAAGTTGTGCTACCAGCTCGGTAATTTTCAATGGATTACCCATAGCGATTATTTCACGGCCATAAGGTGATGTGGATGTTTTCATACCCGGCAAGGTTGTAGGTGCCATCTGGCCACCCGTCATACCGTAGATACCGTTATTTATAAACACGATCACAATTTTTTCACCCCTGTTACAGGCATGAATGGTTTCCGCGGTGCCAATAGCTGCCAGGTCGCCATCACCCTGGTAGGTAAAAACTACTCTGCCGGGCCATACTCTTTTTATAGCTGTTGCCACTGCCGGTGCCCTGCCGTGCGCAGCTTCCTGCATATCCACATTCATAAACTCGTAAGCTAGCACAGAACATCCCACTGGCGCTACGCCGATTGTTTCATGCTCCTTACCCAGCTCTTCGATCACTTCCATAATAAGCCTGTGGGCTGTACCATGACCGCATCCCGGACAGTAACTCAGGGTTTTGTCCGTCATTAAATCCGTTTTTTTGTAAACCAGATTTTCAGGTTTTACAATATCTTGAACAGTTAATCCCGACATAATTATCCTCCTATTAATTTTTGTTTCAATGCTTCCAATACTTCTTCAGGTGAATGAATCACACCGCCTACACGACCGAAATGCTCCACTTTGGTTCTACCTTCAACCACCAAACGAATATCTTCGACCATTTGTCCCATACTCATTTCTACTGATAAAAACCCTTTGATTCCTTTTTGTATGTATTTTTCTATTTCCTTTTTTGGATAAGGCCATAAGGTGATCGGCCTGATCAACCCAACTTTTATACCTTCTTCACGCGCCAATTGAATGGTTTTTTGAGCAATGCGGGCACTGGAACCATATGCGACCATAATATATTCAGCATCATCACAATGCAAGGTTTCCGACAGCACTTCCTTCTCTTCAATCTCACGATATTTTGCCTGGAGATGGTGGTTGTGTTTTTCCAATTTATGTGGATCCAAATCAAGAGAGGTCAGAATTCTTCTTTCCTTTCCAACGGGTTTTCCATTGGTTGCCCATGGATATTTTTCTATCACTTCTTCATCTGTCAGACGATCTCTTTGCTCAAACAATTCTACTTTTTCCATCATTTGGCCTATCAATCCATCAGAAACGATTAAAACCGGTGTACGGTATTTAAATGCCAGGTCAAAGCTTTTCGGCACAAAATCTGACATTTCCTGAACTGATGATGGTGCCAGAACTATCAATCTGTAATCACCATGTCCGCCACCTTTTACTGACTGAAAATAATCCGATTGCGCAGGCTGGATATCACCAAGTCCCGGACCACCGCGTACTACATTTGCCACTACACAGGGAATTTCGGCCCCTGCCAAATAAGATAAACCTTCCTGCATTAAGCTGATACCAGGACTGGAAGATGAGGTCATCACCTTTTTACCTGTTCCGCCTGCCCCATACAACATATTGATGGATGCCACTTCACTTTCTGCTTGCAGCACTACCATGCCTGTTCGGTCTTCAGGCTTTTCTGCCATTAAATATTCTATTACTTCCGATTGAGGTGTGATAGGGTACCCAAAGTAAGCATCAGCACCGGCCCGGATAGCAGCTTCAGCTAAAGCTTCATTACCCTTCATTAATTTTAATTCACCCATGTTTTCTATTATTACTGATATTTACTCTGTTACTTTTACCCGATAAACAGTCATTACACCATCCGGACAAACGACCGAACAATTGGTGCAGCCTGTACAAGCCTCCGGATTTTCCATATATGCATAATGATAGCCTTTACCATTCACATTCTCAGCCAATTTTAAGACATCGGTAGGACAAACCGGCACACATACTCCGCAGCCTTTACATCCTTCCACATCTACTATAACGGCTCCTCTTAACTTAGCCATATATTTTGATTTTGTGTATTAAAACAATCGATTGCAA
>JAZBOW010000163.1:0-7694 GCA_036351335.1 Bacteroidales bacterium
AGCCTGCCATTCTCTCCTTCCGCCATCATACTGAAAGAATTGTCAATATAAATAGTGGATAAAGCATCAGCAGCCAGTATCTGACTGTCATTTTTTCTGAACACAGGCTCAGCAAAAGCAATCACTATAACAGCAATGGCGAGCATCCGCAATAAGAGAACGATGATATGTTTCAGTTTGTTATGTTTCCGGGTTTGTGTGGTAATATTTTTCAGGAAACTGATATTACTGAAATAGAGCTTTTTGTACCTCCTGAAATTAAACAGGTGGATGATGACTGGTATGAGAACCGCCAGCAAACCATATAAAAACCCGGGATGATTGAAGTACATAAAATGCAATATTGTTGGCAGGCAAAATTAGTAAAAAGGAGTCACCGAATCATCCAAATGCATTAAGTATGAATGATGCCTTCATTAAAGTTGATTTGTACTGGTGCGTGTAACTGTCGAACTAGAATATTAAGTCTCGGGGTTTTGAAATACTAACCATCCATATTAGAAAAGCATTTTAGTTTATAGTCATTATATTACAATAATCTTTCTTGTCAAAATTTTATTCCCGGCCTGTAACCGGAGAAAATATATACCCTCTTTCATCTCATTTAGCACAAAAGGTATTTTAATTGCTCCTGAGGAGTGCTGTTGTGCATGGATTGATCTTATTGCCTTTCCAGTTATATCATATAAGTCAATAACCACATGGCAAGCCTCATTGAGGTCGAATGAGATGATTGTATTTGTTGATATGGGGTTGGGGTTTATCTCAAAACCGGATATCACACTATATTCTTCTATCCCTTCAACTATCACATCAATATAATCAATTTTAGTTTCTGTGTTGGTTTCAATGTTATTACTTGCTGTTAATGTCACTGTAAACAAACCCGTGCTTGTATAATCGTGCGTTGGGTTTTGTTCTGTAGTAGTTTCTCCATCTCCAAAATCCCATAACCATGTTGTTGGATTCATGGAAGTTAGATCTGTAAAGTGAACCGTATGTGGCAGACCTTCGCCCAATGGATAATCAGCTTCAAATTCAGCATCAAGTATTTCTGTCAGCTGAAAATCTTTTCTTATCGAGTCGCCTACCTTTAAATCAACTAGTATCATGGCAGTATCATAACTGAATTTTGTGACCGACATGTTTGTTATGCCTGCAGGAATCGCATCGAAAATATAATAACCTTCTTCGTCTGTGAATACATCTTCCGTTCCTGAAGCTGACACGACTGCATTCTCAATCGGATTGTTTTCAGCATCTTTAATTGTGCCGTATATTTTTGCCGTATAAGCGAAACCTTTTACATTGATTAGCAATTTCACAAAATCAATAGCATAACCATCACCTGCACCTGTAGTTGTATCATCAAAAAATATACTTAATGAGTCGGATTCAATCAGGTAAAAATGCTCTTCAGGCACGAGCACATTAATGATCTTTCCGATAGGACCGGTCTGAATCAGAGGATTAATGACATCGGCCAGATATGGAGCATCAACCCCATTGATAGTTACAAAATAATCGGCATACCACACAGGAGCCTGGAAATCATCAACAAATATTTGTAGCGCAACTGTTGACAATTCCAATCCATCTAATTCATAATTTAAAAGAATGGGCCTTGGTAAATTCTCCGGTCGCGAAGTATAACTGGTATATCCGTCCCGACCATGCGGAGGAGATCCAATATAACTTGTTATAACCATAATCCGGTCTGTTCCAGAAGCATTAGTCGTGTCTGCAGTCCATGGATATCCGTGCGAAGGAGTTGAATTCCCGGAAAAAGGATCAAAATTAGCCGGCCAGCCAAATCCAAGGTTATCAATGTCTCCGGTGCGGATCATCAAATCTGCCTCGGGCGTGTTTAAAAGCGTTACATGCTGTTCAGACCAGTCGCCATTTTCATCATCATTTGTATCCCGCGACTGACCATAAGATACCAATGAAAACATCATAGATGTCATTAATAAAAAAGAAGTAAAGGTTTTCATAGAATTGGTTTTCGGTGATTAATATTTCAAAGCTAATAAAAAAATAGCTATATACGTGATTAGATGAGAACTAAGTTTTATTCAATTTTGGATAGCCATCATAGTATGCTATGTTTATATAATATCCCCTTTTTGTTAATTTTAACCTGTTTTATTATATGAAAATAATTCCAAAAGGTTGATATGCTTACTAAAATCACTGATTAAACATAAGGCTTGTATTTTGGAACAAATGCAGATAATCGAAGATACTATAATCTGGATTATCTGTAATAGTTCATAATAAATTTATTATATTTTTGATGAGTTTTCAGAACTTTTTTTCCCTAATGAAAAAAATTGCAACATACAGATGGATTCATTTTCAACTGGTATTTTTACTGATCATGGTGGTGCGTATGGCAACAGCCCAAGATAAAAATATAGAAATCACATTCCTGGGAAATTGTGGGCTTTTCATGACGGATGGTGAAATCAATGTATATTTAGATTTCCCATATAAATAAGGTGCCTACGGTTACATGACCTACGAGCCGGAATTGCTCGACAACATACTACCCAATTCAATTTTTCTTTTTATCAATGGCCATGCCGATCACTTTAGCAGAAAGCTATTTAAAAGAACCCACCAAAAACTTTATGGTCCCTGGCCTGTAAAAATTTACATGAACCAAAAAAGGAAATATAAATTGGAAGAGTTGAATGATTCTTTGCCCGGTTTCGTTATCACTAAATTTAAAACCAGGCACGGGTTTTCTTTTAAACACTATTCTTACCTGATTGAATGGCATGGTAAGAGTATTTTTATTTCAGGCGACACACACCTGGCTGATACGCTGGTTTCCATTAAAAAACTTGATATGATGTTTGCCGATCCCTGGGCATTATCCAATGTATGGGAGAGAATACTGAAAATTGACGCGAAACAGATTATACTCGACCACCACAGAAGTGTAGACAGCATAAATAATAAAAGTGATAAGATTATAGTTCCTGAACAGAGTGAGAGGTTTGAACTATAGTTAAACCTTATTATCAGACTGATAATTAAGGATTTTTTTTGAATTCTTATTATTATACATTAAATAAAAGAAAGTGGCAGTCTATTACCACCAAAAACGGGGCGAAAGTTGAATAGCGGTTGTTGAAAATTAGTGAATATGCAAATGAATTTATAAATTGTTTTTCATATAAAGTTACAAGCTTTTTTAGGTGGTAAATTTGTGTATGGTCAACTTGAAATCGAAACTAGATTCTATTTAAGAAGTACCAACATAAAATAATAATATCACTATATTTGGGTATTCAAAACCATTTAAATCTCTATTATGAAACCAATCTTATCATTCTTCTTTTTTTTATTATTCTCGACTATCCTACCAGCACAAACAGAGATGAATTCTTTCACATCAACTGGTTCAGGATATGCTACTTCAACCATTAATGATTATCAGTCGTTAGGTATAAACCCGGCCAATCTCGGTTGGAAAAGGAACGAACATGCAATGAATATCGGCTTTTTTGAATTTGGGGGCTCTATATTTTCAGAAGCACTTACGAAAAAACAAATATTCAATGACCTCTATGGCAATCCAATTTCCCTTGATTATGAAGATAAAGAAAATGCTGCAGATGCTTTTACTGATACTCGGACCATTGGAAGAGCTTCGGCATTATTGCTAGGCTTTTCATATCAGGATGAGAATATTGGCGGTTTTGCATTCAATATTCGTGAAAGATTCATCTGGCATTCATTACTCAATGAAAATGCGGCGAATTACCTTTTCCTTGGATACAATGATATGTATTTTGATTCAACTGCCTTCGAAAATGGGGATGAAGTAGGATATTCTACCGACCCTCAGCTAGCAACAAGTTTATACGATGGTAGTGACAACCATATGTTAATGTACACAGAATTCAATTTTGGTTATGGCCGAAAAATTATCAAAAAGGATGATATCAAATGGTATATGGGTATTAATATAAAATATTTAATTGGACAGGCAATGGCGAGGTTCTATCAAAATGAAAGTGGTGGACTTCTGGCAAATTCAGCATTAAGCCCGGCTTTTGGTGTTGAGTATGAAGGAAATGGCGTTTATGATGGCACTGTAAATAAATTGGAAGGAAGCGGATTAAAAACCGTTGGAAACGGATTTGGTTTTGATATTGGAACCTCTTTAGAAATCAAGCAAAAATTAAAAATTGGTTTAGCTGTTAACGATATCGGTCATATCAAATGGAAAAAGAATGTATACGAAGGTTGGGACGGCACAATCTGGAGGATTGATACACCAGGAATAAACAACTACAATATTTTTGAAGAAGGGCAATTAATCAATACGGATAATGGTCCGCCTCCAACTGACTCAACAATTGTTGGTATTTCGGAATTAAAACTGGAGCTACCAATACACTTCAGGGGAGGATTAAGTTACACATTCAATGAATATATTGAAGCGGGATTGGATACCTATGTTCCGCTCGGTGAAAAAGTGCCTGGAACAATTGAGACACCTGTATTTAGCATTGGAGTACGTGCCAACCCGGCAAATTGGGTACAACTCTCAATAGGTGTTGTGAATGGCGGGAAGTTTGGAACCAATATGCCTTTTGGCATTACCTTCTACCCGCTTAGAAATGATAAAAACACATGGGAAATAGGTATCGCGACAAGGGACATGATCACGCTATTTAAACAAAACAATCCAACTGTATCGTTCGCATTTGGATTCCTGAGATTTAGTTTCAGCAACAAAAACGCTTCAACAAATTAACTGAAAAAAAATCACTGAATTATTTTCCAACTTAGTTTAAAACTCACTTCATGCATATTAAATGAGCTTGATGCGTATCTGAATTCTAAAATACGTTATCATCATTTCATACAAATAATCGTGAGCAATCTTAAAGACAATTTAACTTGCTTTTAATGCCGGTTTTTTGTACCTTTATAGGGCTGATATTAGCATCATGTAACGTTTTAAACTATGGAGTCATGGAAACAAGAAAATATCCTGTCGCTGACATCGAGAAAAGCCGGGCCATTTTCTTTGAAATTGGTCTCATCTTAAGTTTGATCATTATTTTTGCTGCTTTTGAGTGGCGCTCAACACCCAAATTCGCACCCGTCGATTTTGATTATCAGACGCAAAAAATCACTGAGGAAATTGTTCCCATAACGGAACAAAAAGCCCCACCTCCAAAAATAAAAACCCCGAATACGGCCATCATAATAAAAGTGGTTGAAAACGATGCTGAAACAGAAGATGTTGATATCAACGTAGAGGCTACAGAAAGCACTGTCGTTCCCGAATATGTTCCAGAAGTTAATTACCAAATGGAGGAAGAAGAAGAACCCGTCAGTGAAGAAATATTTGTTATTGTCGAGTCGATGCCTGAATACCCGGGCGGCATCAATGCACTTTACCAATACATCAGCGATCAAATCCGATATCCTACAATGGCCAAAGAACTAGGTATCCAAGGAAAAGTTTTTGTCACATTTGTTATTGAACCTGATGGCACTGTAAGCGGTGTTGCTGTATTAAGAGGAATTGGTGGTGGTTGCGATGAAGAGGCTGTAAGGGTAGTTAAAAGCCTGCCACGGTGGAAAGCTGGCAAACAACGTGGTGTGCCGGTAAGAGTCAGGTATAATCTTCCAGTTAAATTTACGCTGCTTTCATAAATGATCTACAATTCAAACTTTTCCTTTATTATGATATAAATCATGGTGAATCAGGTTTTTATAACCTTTTACCTATTTTTAACCCTTTCAAATTATTTGCAATATAATTTCAATCAATTAAAAATGATGACTATGGATTATTCTAACATCAATTATTTAGCGGTTCTGGCAGCTACTTTCGCAGCTTTTATTCTTGGTTCATTATGGTATACTGTATTATTCGGAAAAGCCTGGCAAAAAGAACTGGGTTTTACAGATGAATACTTGAAAAAAGGAAATATGGCCCTTATATTCGGCAGCAGTTTCGTGCTCATGTTCCTGATGGCCTGGGGTATGGCCTGGTTTATTAATGTGCATGGTGAAAACGACGTGAACTGGTTCTGGGGCATGATCTATGGCCTCTTCATCGGACTTTTCTTCGTGGGCACTTCTTATGGTATCAATATGTTATACCAGCGCCGGTCCTTTAAACTTTGGGCGATAGATTCTTTTTACCAGATCCTGTTTTTAGGATTACAGGGAGCCATATTAGGTGCCTGGCATTGATATCCTTGAACAAAAAAACATTTAGCATTTCCTTTGGGGATGCTTTTTTTATGCGTTTGCAAAATATTGGACTTTTCGCTATGACGAATGATCGGTATTCGGTAATTTAGCGCATTGATAATTTTTAAGAAAATAACTTAACCATGATCTGGAAAACATCCAAAACGCTACTCATTATCGCTATTGTAATTAGCATTACGAGTTGCTGCAATACTATAGAGACAAAAGAAGTAGAAAAGCAGGAAAAATACCTGTTAATGGCCACCCTTTACAATTACTATGCAGCAGAATACCAGGCGCTGGCACACCAGGCTTTTAACATCGGCAAAGAGCGTTTAGCACACATCAGACGCGAACGTCCGGAGGAAGGCAACCTGGCCGTAGTGGTTGATATTGATGAGACCATCCTCAACAACTCACCTTACGAAGCAAAATCGATGCTCGACGGAACCTCTTATGAGTCCGAATCGTGGTACGAATGGTGCAATATGGCTGTTGCTGAACCGGTTCCGGGCGCGCTCGAATTTCTGAAGTTTGCCGATTCACTTGGGTTTAACGTGTTTTATATCTCCAACCGGAAAGAAAAATTTGTAGGTAATGGCACCAGGGAAAATATTAGAAATATGGGATTTCCGCAAACTACAGATGATCATTTCCTGCTTCGTACGGATGAAAGAAATAAAGAGCGAAGGCGTAAGTCCGTTTCTGAAAATTATGAGATCGTATTGCTTGCAGGCGATAATTTGGGAGACTTTTATGAAGATACTGATGTCTTTACCGAAAGGGAAGCCGTAATGAAATCAAACCGGGATAATTTCGGTACTAAATTTATTGTATTACCCAATGCCATCTACGGTGATTGGCTGACAGCCATCGGCATACCGGGAGAGTCGAAAACTATTGATTCATTGTTACGAATGATGGCGAAGCCTTACCAAAGCCAGCTAAAATAAAACATATAGCTACATGACCTTACTTGTTGTCTACCTGCTTATTGCCTTATTTTTCTCCTTTCTTTGCTCCATCATGGAGGCCGTTATTCTCAGTGTAACACCTTCTTTTATAGCTACAAAACTCGGCGAAAAAAGGTCATATGCCCTTATCCTGCAGAAATATAAAGACAATATCGACCGGCCACTGGCAGCTATTCTTACTTTGAACACCTTTGCCCATACGGTAGGAGCCGCAGGTGTAGGCGCACAGGCACAACTCATCTGGGGCAATCAGTACCTTTCGCTAACCTCGGCCATACTAACTATTTTAATACTATTCTTTTCCGAGATCATTCCTAAAACTATCGGCGCCAATTTCTGGAAACAACTCGTTGGACCAACAATTACCATTTTAAGGGTTTTAATGATCATACTTTATCCATTTGTTATAGCTAGTCAGCTAATAACCAGGGTGTTCAATATCAAAAAATATAAAAGTGTATTAAGTCGTTCCGATTTTTCAACCCTGGC
>JAZBOW010000164.1:0-3206 GCA_036351335.1 Bacteroidales bacterium
ACGAAAGGTGATTTTTATTTCCTTGATCAAAACGTGGCTGGTTATAGTGAAAGACAAAGGGCAAAGTTGAGAAAGCACAATATCGGTTTTGTTTTTCAGAATTTTAACCTCATCGATCAGCTCAATGTTTTCGAAAATGTAGAGTTGCCGTTGATCTATTTGAAAATGAGTGCTAAAGAGCGCAGGGAAAAAGTGCATGAAGCGCTGGAAACCATGCAGATTGCACATCGGGTTAAGCATTACCCCAATCAATTATCAGGAGGGCAACAACAGCGTGTAGCGGTAGCCCGTGCTGTAGTTTCAAAACCCCATTTTATTTTGGCAGATGAGCCTACCGGTAACCTTGATTCAAAACATGGTGACGAAGTGATGAGACTGCTATCCGGATTAAATGAAAAAGGAACCACCATCATCATGGTAACCCACTCACAGCGTGATGCAGAGTACAGTCATCGTATTATCCATTTATTCGACGGACAGGTGCTTTCAGAAAATGTAAAATAATAAGTATACTTTATTTATTCACTAAAAAATGCTTAAAAATTATTTGATTAGTGCCATACGTAATATCACAAAAAGCCCTTTTTATGCCTTTTTGAATATTGCTGCTCTTGCCGTTGGCCTGACTACTTTCATTTTCATATTTATTTATGTGAGCGATGAGCTGACGTATGATAAATACCATAATAAGCATGAAAGAATATACCGGCTCGAATCTGATTTTACCATTGGTTCAAAGCATGATGAATTTGCTATTGTTCCGATTCCCATGGGTCCCGCATTGAAGATCGAATATCCTGAAATTGAAGAATTTGTCCGGTTCGATAATATGGACAATGTACTAATTAAAGTAGGGGAGAAAGAGTTTTATGAGGATGATTTCTATTTTACCGATTCAACCATATTTGAGGTATTTACCCATAAATTGATCATGGGAAGCCTTGAAGGAAGCTTAATAGAACCCAATACTGCCGTTTTAACGCAGTCAATAGCAAATAAATATTTTGGCAATGAAAATCCAATTGGCTTCCTTATTGAAACCGGGGGAGGAAGGCATTTTAAGATCACTGCCGTTATTGAGGACTTGCCCGGAAATTCGCACCTGAAATTCAGTGCACTTTTCTCAGGATCGACATTGGCAAAAGAATTAGGAGAAGAAGAATTCAACAGCATGGAGCCGGGTCGTTTCTGGAATATTGGTGTATACACCTATGTGTTGCTAAATGAGAACAGTTCCATTGAATCAATTCATCAAAAATTTCCGCAGTTCTACGATAAATATATGAAATCGATAGGCGATCAGTTCAATGCATCTTTCGATTTGAAAACAACAAAATTAGGAGATGTCCATCTGACTTCTAAACTTGCTGCTGACTTGCCAACCGGTAATATCTCTTATGTATATATATTTACGGCTGTTGCTTTATTTATTCTGCTGCTAGCGGCCATTAATTATATGAATATGGCAACTGCAAGGTCTTCTGAAAGGTCCAGGGAGGTTGGGATGAGAAAAGTAATGGGAGCTGAAAAGAAGCAACTGATTTTTCAGTTTTTAAGTGAGTCTGTACTACTTTCAATCATTGCACTTTTATTGGCCTTGGGGATTGTGTATTTAATGATGCCTGATTTCAATTTGCTGACCGGAAAAGATCTTACTTATAGTCTTATTTCAAGTCCTGTAAACCTGGTATCCATCATTATAATAAGCGTTTTAATTGGAATAATTGCAGGCAGCTATCCTGCATTCTTTCTGTCTTCTTTTATGCCTCTGAATGTGCTGAAAGGAATGACAACCGGCCATGGTAAGTCGAGCTTGTTTATGAGGAGGGGGCTGGTCGTTTTTCAGTTCTTCATTGCGATAGTTATTATCGTAGCTACACTTGTTGTTTCAGACCAACTACATTTTTTAAAGAATAAAGATCTGGGATTTGAAAAAGAAAATGTGGTTGTTTTAGAATTGCAGGATTCCGCTTTCCGAAGTAAGGTAAAGCCTTTCAAGGAGACATTATTACAAAACTCGAATATTGAATATGCGGCCAATTCAACAGGAATTCCAGGTAGAAATAGCTGGATTCAAGTGATGCTGGTTGAACAGGAATCGGAAATGAAAGAGTTTGCCGTAATACTGACGCAATGCGATTATGATTACCCTGACGCCATGGGATTTGAATTTATTGAAGGAAGAAATTTTGATAAAAATATGGGAACCGATGATACAGCGGCTGTTATCATTAACGAAACGGCGGCCAGACAGTTTGGTTGGACGGATGATCCGATTGGCAAAAAATTTCATTATGGATTTGATCTGGATGGAACAGGAGGTCGAATTATGAAAGTAATAGGTGTAGTAAAAGATTATCACTTCAATTCACTGCACAATAAGATTGAACCTATTATCATGTTTATTAGTCCTTTTAATAGATATTTCCTTTCAGTAAAGGTGAAAGATGGACAAATGGATCAAGCCTTGGATTATATTGAACAGAGTTGGACAAAAAATAACGCAAAAAGGCCATTCGATTATAAATTGTTAAGCGAAATACAGGAGAAAATGTACGAAGGTGAAGAAAAAATTACAACTATATTTATCGTAATAACTGTTATAACAGTATTTATAGCACTTTTAGGCTTGTTCGGACTTTCATCGTTTACTACCGAACAACGAACAAGAGAGATTGGTATCAGAAAAGTAAATGGTGCCACCCTCGGTGATATCATGCTACTGTTGTATAAAGAGTTTTTCTGGATCATAATCATCGCATTCATCATCGCAATTCCAATAGCTTATTGGAGATTAACGGTTTGGCTCGAATCCAGTTTTATATACTATGTTAATGTGCAATGGACAACAATACTTCTGGCCGGCATATCAGCATTGCTCGTTGGTTTGGCTACCATCAGCTTTCATGTAATAAGGGCTGCTTCAACTAACCCGGCAGATGCCATAAAGTATGAATAATAGCGAACAATATATTGCATTAAACTCATTATTAATTAATTAAAAAATAGGAGGTACCTATGAAAAAGTATGTATTAACTTTATTTGTTTCCTTACTTATTGCAAGCATTTCATTTGCACAAGAGGGAATGTGGTTATTGAACCAAATTGATGATCTGAATTTAAAAGAAAAAGGGCTACAGATCGAAACCAGTGACATTTACAATCCGGAGAAACCGTCATTGTACAATGCAATTCTCCAGTTGGG
>JAZBOW010000165.1:0-36894 GCA_036351335.1 Bacteroidales bacterium
ACAGCCGGCACACATACCATTGATATGAATGCCAGCAATCTTTCTTCAGGTGTGTATTTTTACACCGTTTCAAACGGCGCACAAAAAGTAACACATAAGATGATTGTTCAGTAGAACTATTATTAAAATCTTTTAAAAAGGCGGGAATGATCCCGCCTTTTTTATTTTCCAATACCCGCCAGTTTGTAAGTCAGGCACTATCCATACAGATCGATGAATGCCGAAGCAATGGAAACCTGAAAGGTTGAAAAAAAATTACCATAAACTGGCACGACTCAGAAGGATGTAATGTACGTTGTAGACCCGCACCAGTGATTAGCTTAATATATTATCTTTGCGCAAAATTTAAATGTACCACTCGATGAATCGCACACAAATCATATACCCGATCATTTTTTTATTTACCGGATTTACACTTCATGCACAAATCGCTGAACCGGAAATTACAATAAAAGAACTAAAAGAACATGTCTATTTCCTGGCTTCTGATGAGTTGGAAGGCCGGAAACCCGGAACGGAAGGCGGATTGGAAGCTGCCAGATACATCCGTGACCAATTCACTTCTTTTGGGTTAACGCCCATTGGCGATAATGGATTCCAGTATTTTGATGTAACCACCGGTATCAGCAAAGGGATTGATAACAAACTTGTGCTGAACGACAGCACTTTTGAACTGAATACCGATTTTATTCCCCTGCCCTTTTCGTCCAATGCGTCCTTAACGGAAGAAGTGGTTTTTGGCGGCTTCGGATTTGAGATTGATCATGATTCGTTGCAATGGAACGATTATAAAGAACTGGATGTGGAGGGCAAATGGGTGCTTATCCTTCGTGGCGATCCGGAACCAGATAAAGACGAGAGTTTGTTTATTTCATCTGGTAGCGACAGGGATAAATCGCTGCTTGCAAGAGACCATAAAGCCGGTGGCGTTTTATTGGTGAATGGCCCCCAGTTTGGCGACAAACTGCTTTCGGGCACATTCGACCGTGTGACTGCCGATGTGGGCATTCCTGTGATCAATATCAGCCAGTCAGTTGCCAATATGATACTGGAAAATTCAGGAAAGAACATCAATGACCTGGAAAAAGAAATCATCGCTAATTTGCAATCGATCGCATTTCCAACAGAAATTAAAATTTCAGGTACGACGGAGCTGATTAAAAATGAAGTAAGCACGCAAAATGTAGTGGCCATTATTGAAGGAGTTGATCCCAAACTCAAAAATGAATACATCGTGATTGGTGCTCATTATGACCATCTTGGATTTGGCGGCGTAGGATCAGGCTCAAGAACACCCGATACGCTGGATATCCACAATGGTGCAGATGACAATGCATCGGGTACAGCCGGGATTATTGAGTTGGCAGAAAGATTAAGCAGCGACCGGGAGCAACTTAAAAGAAGCGTAGTGGTCATGGCCTTTGGCGCCGAAGAAATGGGACTCCTCGGTTCACAGTTTTTCACATCCAATGCGCTGGTCGACCTGAAAGACGTGAAGGCCATGTTCAATTTTGATATGATCGGACGACTAGACACGACTGATTTTGGGGTTATGCTTGCAGGGACAGGAACAGCAGTAGAATTTGACAGTTTGTTAGCTATTTATGAAAAGGAAAGCAAACTCGCTTTTAACCATTCGCCGGAAGGTTATGGCGCATCAGATCATGCCAGCTTTTATGCCAGCAATGTGCCGGTATTGTTTTTTACCACAGGTGCCCACCCCGACTACCATACCCCTGCCGACGATGCTGATAAAATCAATTACGAAGGACAAAAAGAAATTTTGGATTATGCCTACCCGCTCATTATAGATGTGGCGAACAGAGACAATAACCTTACCTACCAGGAAGCCGGACCGAAAGAGCGTACAGGTGGTGCAGGCAGGAGAGGGTTGAAAGTGAAACTGGGCATTATGCCCGATTTTACTGCTACTGAAAATGATGGCTTGGGAGTAGGCGGGGTAACCGCAGGCGGTCCGGCCAGCAAGGCAGGCATGCTCAAAGGCGACAAAATTATAGCCATCAACGGCATGGCCATCACCAATATTTATGATTATATGAACCGGCTTAAAAAATTAAAACCTGGCGAAACTATCTCTGTCGACATCATACGGGATGGCAATAATAAAGTACTTGTCGTAGTTTTATAGTGACTATCATCTTTCTAATGGCTGAATTTTTCACCAAATCATTTCTTTTAAAATTTCTGAAATTCGGAGTGGTGGGGTTTTCAGGTGTTTTCGTCGATTTTGGCATTACCTACCTGGCCAAAGAAAAACTGCATATTCAGAAATATGTGGCCAATGCCATTGGTTTTACGACTGCAGCTTCCAGCAATTATTACCTGAATCGTGTGTGGACTTTTGAAAGTACCAATCCGAAAATAGGACTGGAGTATACCGAATTTTTAATTATCTCCTTGATTGGATTAGCAATCAATACGTTCATCTTATGGATACTGGTCAGTAAGTTCAGAATGAACTTTTATGTCGCTAAAATATTTGCTATTATCGTGGTAACCATTTGGAATTTCTTCGCAAACGTGTTGATCACTTTTAATACAGAGAATCCGCTTTTCTAACTTAAGTTTTTTTAAAGATTGTTTCCGTCCTGTCAGGACCCACTGAAACAATGGTAATTGGCACACCTACTTTATTTTCAATATAAGATACATATTCCTTTAGTTCCGAAGGCAAGTCATTATAGCCGTTTGAAACTGCCACTTCACAGTTCCATCCATTAAGAGTTTCCAGTACGGGCTCAATATCCAATGATGCTGATTCATAGGGTATTTCCTCAGAAAGGTTTCCGTTATACTTGTAATTTACAGCTATTTTTAACTCATTGAAACTGTTCAGCACATCGGCTTTCATCATCATTAGTTCGGTTACGCCATTAAGCATAATGGCATATTTAAGTGCGGGCAGGTCAAGCCAGCCGCATCTTCTCGGTCTTCCGGTGGTTGAGCCATATTCGTTACCAAGATCCCGAAGCGAATTACCATCCTCGTCCATTAATTCGGTAGGGAACGGTCCACTACCTACGCGTGTACAATAGGCTTTAAAAATACCATACACTTTACCCACTTTCGAGGGCGCAATACCCAGTCCGCTGCAAACACCGGCTGTAATGGTATTGGAAGATGTAACAAACGGATAGGAGCCAAAATCGATATCTAACAGTGTTCCCTGTGCACCTTCAGCTAAAATAGATTTGCCTTCATTGAGTGCGCTATTCAAATAGTATTCGCTGTTTACTTTTTTCAATTTCCTCAACACTTCCAGTGCTTCCAGCCAGGCTGTTTCATATTCGGGAAAGCGCAGTCCGTCAAATTCCATTTCACGGTAATCCACCTCAAATTGCCTGATGGTTTTCAAATGCCTTTCACGTGCCTGCAGGTATCTTTTCTCAAACTCATCACTTTCCAGGTCGCCAATACGCATGCCGTTACGGCTTATTTTATCCGTGTATGCCGGACTGATACCTTTAAGTGTTGAACCAATTTTATCTTTTCCTTTTGCATATTCAGAAACAGCATCCAGCAACCTATGTGTGGGCAGGATCAGATGTGCTTTACGGGAGACCAGTAAATTTTCCTGAACATCAATGCCTCCTTCAAGCAATTTGGCAATTTCTTTTTTCAATACAAACGGATCTATGATCACGCCATTGCCGATCACATTGATGGTTTTTTGGTTAAAGATACCTGAAGGGATGGTGTGAAGCACAAATTTTTTACCATCGAACTCAATGGTATGCCCTGCATTGGGACCGCCCTGGAATCGCGCGATAATATCATATTTGGGTGTGAGTACATCCACAATTTTACCCTTCCCTTCGTCGCCCCACTGGAGGCCTAAAAGAACATCAACTTTCATACGTTTCAAATCTTTAGCAATGAAAAATTGTAAAAATAATTTGTACGGTACTGAAGCGCCGTTTAATTATTAGTCACACAATAAAAAACCCTGCATAATCAGGGTATTTGTTGCAAACAAATGTACTAAAATAGTACCGCAACCAAATAGAAATATTATGAATATTTACTAACTACTTTTCGGTTTCTGTGGTTTTGTGTGCCTTGCACTTTCCATAGAAGGTGAGGGAATGATAAGCTACTTCAACGCCCAGTAATTCTTCAACAGATTTTTGTATCTCCTGAATACGGGGGTCGCAAAACTCCAGCACTTTACCGTCTTCGAGACAAACAAAATGATCGTGTTGCTTAAACTTGAATGAACGTTCAAATTGCGCACAGTTATTTCCAAACTGGTGTTTGGTAACCAGGTTGCAATCCAATAACAATTCGATGGTATTATACAAGGTAGCCCTGCTCACCCTGTACTTATTGTTCTTCATCCTGATGTAGAGTGTCTCTATATCGAAATGGCCATCAGTGGCGTAGATTTCTTTGAGTATGGTATAGCGCTCCGGTGTTTTACGATGACCTCTGCCCTCCAGGTACTCAGTAAATATTTTTTTTACGGATTCGAATGTATCTTTTTTGTTGTTTGACTTCATGTATGACGTCTTTAGTCAGGCAAAAGTACAATTTTTTTAATTTTTATATGGTTTAAATATAAATTAATTAGATGTGATCATGTGATTTTTTCGAGACGGGTTACTTTAATCACCTCTTTGATCTTTTTTAACCGTTGGATCAGGTTTTTCAACTTCTCGGTGCTGTTGATGTAAATGGTCAGGTCCATATCAACTAAACCCTTGCTGTTTAGTAGGTTAAGTGAGCGGATATTGGTTTCGAAATCTTTGGCAATCAGGGTGGATATTTTTTGTACGAGGCCGATATTGTCGACAGCTTTAATATTTAATCCGGCTAAAAAGATGATGCCTTCCTTTTGCTTCCACTTGGCTTTCACAATATTTTTTCCATATTGCGACATTAATTTGATGGCCACATTGCAATCGGTTTTATGAATTCGGATAGGTTCATTCGGGAAGATCAGGCCAATGACATCATCACCGGGTATCGGGTTGCAGCATTTTGCTACAGCATACTCAAGTTCGGTAAAACCGTCATGTTTTTTCACCTCTTTTTTGGCTTGGGAAACCAGCAGCACGTCATCTTCGCTGCTTAAAAGTCCCTCACTGGCAATTACCGGCATTTTTGGTTTTACAAATGGTAGCCTGATACTCCTCACCCAACTGGCTAAACTCTCGCTAGGTGCCAGCGATTCTTTAACATTCTTAAAGCTTATTTTATCTTTTGCAATATAGTAGTAGAGGTCAACAATACCATTTAAATTATTTTCCCTAATCAGTTTTTGAAGGTTCAGCTTGGTACTTTCCAGTTTCAATTGCTCCAGATGCTTCTCGAGCTTCTCTTTGCCTTCCTCGCGAAACTTTTTCCTTTCGCTTTTTATGGCTGTTTTAATTCTTGTTTTGGCCCTTGCTGTTCTTACATAATCATACCAGTCTTCGTTGGGAGATTGTATTTTAGAATCGATTATTTGCACCTGGTCACCTGATTTGATCTGGTAATCAATGGGTACAAGCCTGTGATTTACATTTGCCCCGATACAATGATTACCAAGTTCTGTATGGATGGCATAAGCAAAATCGAGCACCGTAGCGCCTGCCGGCATATTTACCATATCGCCTTTGGGCGAAAACACTACGATCTCATCTTCGAACAGGTTCTTTTTAAAATCATTGATAAAGTCAATCGTTTCTTCTTCGCTTTCTTTCAACAATTCCCGTGTTCTTTTCAGCCATTTATCAAGTCCGGCATCCAGCTTTTCCTGGTCTTTAAATTTCCAGTGGGCAGCGTAGCCTTTCATGGCAATTTCATGCATCCTTCTGCTACGAATCTGCACATCTACCCAATGCCCGTCATGGCCCATAACCGTGGCATGAATGGCTTCATACCCATTGGCTTTCGGGGTACTGATCCAATCTCTTAATTTTTTATTATTGGGTGTGTAAATGCCTGTTACCACAGAATATGCCGCCCAACAGTCTAGTTTCTCCCTATGTATTTTACTGTCGATAATGATCTCAACAGAAAAAGTATTGTAAATTTCTTCAAAGGGTACCTGATCAGCCTGCATTTTTTGCCAGATGGAGTAAGCGGTTTTCATCCGGCACCGCATTTCAAAATCGAGTTTTAGTTTTTCCAATTCTTTTTCTATGGACGGTTTGAAATTGCTAAAAACCTCCTGCCTGGCTTCTTCAGAAGCAGCCATTTTTTCAGAAATGTCCTTATAAATATGCGGTTGCGAATATTTGAATGAAAGTTCCTCCAATTCTGTCTTGATCGCGTATAGTCCCAGCCGATTTGCCAATGGCGAGTATAAGAACAGGGTTTCTGAAGCTACTTTGAGTTGTTTTTCCCTGGCCATCACTTCCATCGTCCGCAGGTTATGAAGGCGGTCTGCAAGTTTGATAAGTATCACCCGTACATCATCTGTGAGGGTAAATAATATCTTTTTCAGGGTTTCAGCCTGGGCTGTGGATGAAGTGTCCGAAATCTCGTCAATTTTTGTCAATCCGTCAATGATCCGGGCCACATCGTCTCCAAACATTTCACTGATATCTTCAAGCCTCAAACTTGTATCTTCAACGGTATCATGCAACAATGCTGAAATAATGGATGTACGCCCAAGGCCGATTTCGCCAGCGGCAATGGTAGCCACCTCAATCGGGTGAAAAATAAAAGCTTCTCCTGTTTTCCGGCGCATGCTTTTATGCGCGTCGGCAGCCAAACGAAATGCTTTACGCACCATCCACCGGTCTTCAATGGTCTTGCGGGTATGCCATACTTCAATTAGACGCCTGTAGCGCCTTAGTATTTCTAGTCTTTCCTGTTCCGGTGTCATTTTATCAATATACTTTCTAGAGGAACTTACAAAATTAGCAAAACCAACCCAACCATTGTACGCCATTTATTAAATTTCGTTCCAAATACTATTGAAATATCTTAGGCGGTAATTCAAATTTGAAGAATCATTGAAATTGTCAAAGCGTGGCATTCGTTTTGTGGATTATTCGTAGTTTTGAAACTCATTGTTAAGCCTGATGAGAAAAATATTTTTTTGCTTCTTATTTTTGTTTTTTATTGCCGCCCAAAGCCATGCCACCCACCAGCGTGCAGCCGAAATTACTTATAAACATATTTCAGGCCTTACTTTTGAGTTTACGATCACAATGTACACAAGAACATCAAGCCCTGCCGACGACACAAGGACCTTCATGCCTATTTCATGGGGCGATGGAACAGGAAGTGATATTGAAAGAATTGTTTTTGAGCCCATACAGGATGTGTACGACATTACCTATAATTTATATAAGGGTACCCACACTTTTCCTGCGCCGGGCAATTATTTGATCTCTGTGGAGGATCCAAATCGCAACAACGGCGTAAACAACATCCCCAATTCGGTGAATGTACCCATGTACATAGAAACAGAAATCGTGATCAACCCGTTTTTGGGATATAACAATTCAGTCCAATTGTTAAATCCGCCCATCGACCAGGGTTGCGCGGGAAAACCCTTCATCCACAACCCGGGCGCTTACGATCCTGATGGGGATAGTTTATCATACCGTCTGGTGATTTGCAAAGGTGCCGGTGGTTTTGACATCCCGGGTTATACATTTCCTTTGGCATCCGATACTTTTGCCATCAATCAGATAAGCGGGGATGTATTTTGGCAAACACCCATTTTACAAGGAGAATACAATGTAGCTTTTGTGATTGATGAATGGAGATACGGGTACAAAATTGGTTCAGTAAGGCGTGATATGCAAATAAATATTGTGGCATGTGATCATGACCCTCCGGAAATTTATACAATTGAAGATACCTGCGTGGTAGCAGGTGATTTTCTGCAGTTTGACGTAATGGCGATTGACCCTGATGGTACTAATGTAACCCTTACGGCTTTCGGAGGTGCTTTTGAACAGGCAGAAAACCCGGCCTATATGGAACCTGATCCGGCCAGCGGAAATGACACGATTACTGCCACGTTCAACTGGCCCACCACCTGCAAACATGTGCGGCTTGAACCATATTCAACTGTTTTTAAAGCCACAGATAATGGACTGCCCGTAAATCTGGTAAATTTCAAAACCGTTTTTATACAAGTGATTGCACCTGCACCTGAAAACCTGGAGGCAAGTGCACTGGGTATTGGTATAAATCTGGAATGGGAAAAGAGTATTTGTGAAAATGCCATCGGATATAAAATTTACAGAAGAAGTGGTGAATCAGGATGGGAACCGGATTATTGCGAAACAGGAGTTCCGGCATACACAGGTTTTCGGCTGATACATGAAATTGATGACATCAACACAACCAACTTTAGAGATGATAACAACGGCAACGGATTGGTGCATGGAATTAATTATTGCTATCGCGTTACCGCATTTTTCTATGACGAAGCGGAAAGCTATGCGTCAAACGAAGCATGTGCCTATTTAAAAAGGGATGTGCCAATCATCACACATGTGAGTAATGACAGCCTTGATTTGCAAACAGGACATGGCATAATTGCCTGGTCGAAACCCACGGAACTGGATACGATACAGTTTCCGGGCCCGTATAAATATCATTTGTACAGAAATGACGGACTAATCTGGAATGCACCTGAACTTATTGCTTCTTTTAACAGCCTCAACGATACCATGTATTATGATGACGGCATTGATCTAAACGCAAATGATGGGCCATTCAGCTACAGGGTTGATCTAGAAAGTGTGCCTGTTGGGTATGTAGGGGGATCGCAAAAAGCATCTTCCGTATTTATACAAACGGCGCCCACGGATCAGGAAATTAAATTATTCTGGTTACCTGAAGTGCCATGGGTAAATGAGGAATTTATCATTTACAGGAAAGATCCAGGGGAATCTACTTATGATTCTGTTGGATATACAACTGTACCCTTTTTCAACGACACCGGCTTAATAAATAATGAATCTTATTGTTATTATATCAAAGCCATTGGGCATTATTCGCTGCCCGGCTTGGTTGATCCACTCATCAATTTCTCGCAATTAACCTGCGCCATACCAATTGATAATGTGCCACCATGTGCACCGGTATTGTCAGGGTCGACTGTCTGTGATGACAATACTAACCGGTTAAAAATGATCATTCCTATTGACACTTGTGAATATCATCAATCCTGTTTCGATTGCGCTGCATGTGATTGTGATGCAGAAAGATATGACATTTATTACATGCAAAGCCTTACCGATGACTTTACACTAATTGGTTCATCTGATTATATCTATAACGACACTATTTATTTTGATCACAGAAACCTGGAATCAGTAATTGGATGTTATGCGGTTACCGCGGTTGATTCATTAGGAAATGTCAGTGACACAAGTAATATATTTTGTGTTGATTATGAGGCTTGCCCTGCCTACTGTTTACCCAATGTATTCACGCCGAATAATGATGGCTTCAATGAACTCTTTGTGCCAATGGATTGTGAAAATGGGGGACCTTCAAACCCATATGCAAATGTGGAACGTGTTGACATGACCATCTTTAACAGATGGGGAAAGATCATGTATACAACAGATGATCCGATGATTAATTGGGATGGCAAAAACCAGGAGAATAATCAGGATTGTCCGGCAGCACCCTACTTTTATATCTGTGATGCATACATAATCACTTTTGAAGGTTTAAAGAAACAAACACTTCAGGGATCCATTACGATTGTAAGATAAATAAAAAAAGCTGCCCCGTACGAGGCAGCTTTCGTCTTTTAACAATAAATTTTTAGAAATTGAACAATCCGATCAGGTCGACAACGCGGGCTGAATATCCCCATTCGTTATCATACCAAGAAAGCACTTTCACTGTCTTTCCCTGCACCATAATGGCACTGGCATCATAAATGGATGAATGTTCGTTGTGGATAATGTCCACAGAAACAATTGGATCTTCGGTATATTCTAAAATGCCTTTCATTGGTCCATCAGCAGCTTCTTTCATGGCTGCATTGATCTCATCTTTGGAAGCCTCGGTTTTTAAGTTCACTACCAGGTCAACCAACGAACCGGTTGGCGTAGGAATACGAACAGCCATACCATCCAGTTTTCCATTTAAATCAGGAATGATCTTGCCGACTGCTTTAGCGGCCCCGGTAGTTGTAGGTATTTGTGAGACGGCTGCTGAGCGTGCTCTTCTTAAATCTGAATGAGGTGCATCCAGTATTCTTTGGTCATTTGTATAAGCATGAATGGTGGTCATCAAACCGTTTTCAATTCCGAACCTGTCGTTCAACACTTTGGCAACCGGTGCCAGGCAGTTGGTTGTACATGAGGCATTTGAAACACACTGGTCCTCGTCACGTAATTCGTTCTCGTTTACACCAAGTACGATCATTCTGTCAATTTCATCTTTGGCGGGCACCGTTAAAACAACTTTTTTCGCGCCATTTTTCAGGTGGTCACCATAACCGCCTTTGTTGCTTTCTTTCACACGAAAAATACCTGTTGCTTCAACCACAACATCCGGGGTTTGTAACCATTTTATATCTATCGGTGATCTTTCTGCAGTTACTGGAACTGATCTTCCGTTTACAATCAAATTATTTGCATCATAAGTAACCGTTCCATTAAATTTACCCTGTGTTGAATCATATTTGAGTAAATGTGCTAGTGTTTTAGTATCAGTAAGATCGTTAATACCGACAACTTCCATGTTAGATTTTTCTTCAACCAATTTGAATACGTTTCTTCCTATGCGTCCGAATCCGTTAATTCCAATTTTAATCTTTGTCATTTTTGCGATTTTATAAATTAAACTTTAGTTTTCCATTTAATGGCCGAGATACTTTATCTTTGTTTCTCAGCTTTTAAGCTTAGCAAAAGTATTAATAATAATTGTGAGCATTTAGCTTAGTCAGCCATATATGGAAGAAAAATTCGTATCAAAAGCGCTTGAAGCCAATCTGGCAGAAACCCGTTATAAGGATATAAAAATACCTCCTGAATATCAGTCATTTATAGACCTGTCAAAAAAATACTACGGCATCCATAAACGTGCAAACGATTGCATCATTGAATTTCAACATCCATTCTCCAATAAAAAGTTTGTGGCTGAAGAGCTAAGAAGCATCCTTTTAACAGATTTATGGTTTTATTTAGGACTTGAGAATGCGGATGAAGCGCTGCAAACTCCTGTCAAACTGATGAGGGAACTGCTTCTGAGCTGCAATAATCCGAAACTGAAAGTAATGATCATCAGGACACTACTGGAGTTTATTGATGCACTTTCGAAAGATAAAAACCCGCATTTTCATCTTATCGGCAACTGCCTTAACACCTTAGATGACGGTTTCAAGTCGGATACAAGAAGTTTTATAATGGCTTCAAAATATATTAAAAGATACTTGCAACAGGAAGCTGATCAGCCGGAGTTAAAAGACAAAATACTTTCATTAACAAAAGCTGTTTATACGGAAAATATTCAATTCTGGAAAAAAAGCTCAGATATTGACAAGTGGATAAAACAGGAAAATGATATTTTAAAAACAGACGTCAAGGCTTTACAATCTAAAATTGGGAAGACATGGTTTTCAGTACTTGCAAATCAGGTAGAAAAAGCTGACAACTGGCATGGACTGGTTAAAGAAACACCGGATTATGACCAGGTAGCTGAATGTTTTGCCAATTCGGTTGATGTGTTAAGCACCTTCATCGAGAAATTTCATTTTATTTTTTACCTGCTGCAACTGGATGGCATGCAGGCCCACCAGGAAAGGTTGATCTGGAAGCTGAATAAAATGTTAAGGCAAACCATTGAAGAACTTGAAAAAGAAGATATCCGTCCATTCATAAATACGGTTTTTGAATTTGCCGAACCATTGCGTGCTGCGCACGGGTCATCCATTCTTGACATGTTCCTGACGGTGGGTAAAGAGGTCATCGAACTGAATAGGGAGGGGAAGGTGGATCTGGTAAGCTATTATGAGAACAAATTGATTGATTTCGGCTTCGAAACACCCGGTATGGTATACGTAAATGAAGACTGGCAATTATCAGTCAACCAAAACCATATAAAGAATATCAGGGTCTGGCTCGATTTAATAGAGTATTCTGAGTCAGAAATGGAAAAACTTTTAAGCGCATTGATCGTGAACCTGCGTATTGGTGGCATTTTCATAAGTGATACTGACCTATTCCAACGGGAGATCACAAAGATTCTGAATTCGAACATTGCACCTTTTTATAAGAAAGTTAAACAACTAACACGAATATTTCCCGTCTATTTTAATGAAATTGGTGCCGAAGGTGAAATCAGGAAAGTAACTACCACCATTGACGAAATTTATCACCGTCAGGACAAACTGGTGCATTTTCTGCGAAAACAGGTGCATACGGAAAGTAATAATACACTGATCGGACTGACCTTAAAAGTGTTTAAATTCTGGCACGACGGTGACCTTGAAAGTCTGAAACCCATTTTACCACAAAATGTATTCAATACGATTGACAAGGAAAGTATCTGGTTCGCACCCATCCACCAGATGGTGAAAAAATTATGCGAATTAAATGATAGTACACCTGAAGACCTCCTGGCACTTGATGAAGTAAGCTATAAGAAACTGACTGACAAGCTTCCTGATGGAAATTCAAAAGATAAGGAACGGCTACGGGATATTCATTTATTATACGCCTTTCTCAAAGAGAAGTATTCATTCGAGACAGTTGACATTACTGAATTACTGACGCGTTTTCCTTTTATCAACGAATCGGAGATAAAAAAATTAAAAAAGGCACTGAAAGAAGAAGATTTTGAAACTTCGTTAAAGTTGATCTATTCTTTCATGAACCAGTTGAAGACGATAATTGTTGACCCAACACCCAGCCAGAGTTGGGAAAACATCTACCATAAACGTCATATCGCCATTGGTATTCCATCCATGTATGGTGTGTACCGCGAAACCAAATTTGAAGCGCTGGGTCTTACATTTAGGCTTGAAAATGTGGCCACACGGCTGATGGAGAAAGTGGTTGAAGGCATCAACCTGAATTATATTTCAGCCAAAACCCTAGACGATATTTACTTTATCCTCGATTATTTCAGGGAAGGACTTGAACTGGATGGTATCACCAACCAAAGCTTTGAAGCCAACCTGATCATGCTGAAATACAGTTTAAGTTCACAAAGTTTCTCATTTGACCAGTATGTGAACATTTTCCAGTTTATTGCCGAGGATGTGAAACGCATCCTTATCAAATACTTCCTAAAAACCTATGAAATCCCATTGCGAACGGTTATTCCACAATTATTTAATGGTTCAAAAAAATACACTGAAAAAGAGATCGTACAATTGGTCAATAAAGAATCAGAGAAATTTTACAGGGATGTGATTGCCGAGGCCTTTTTGATGCAGCCGCTGGACAATTTTATTTCCAGGATATTGGAATCATTGAGAAAAATGACAGACAACCTGCCTCCTGAAACCATTCACGAGGTGATGTCTTACAATTCCAATCTGATCATCACTCGTTTGCAAAAACCGAACCCGCTGGTCGACAACCAGGTATTTCTTGGCTCCAAAGCCTACCATTTAAAGAACTTGCGTATTGCCGGATTTCCAATTCCACCCGGATTTGTGCTAACAACGGAGATCTTTCGTCGACGAAAAGCCATTCTGGGTCATCCCGAACTTAAAAAGGAAATGCACGACCTAATCAGGAAGCATCTTCATTTTGTTGAAAAAGGATCACGCAAACAATTCGGAAACCCTCAAAACCCTTTGTTGCTTTCGGTTCGCTCAGGATCAGCCATATCTATGCCCGGAGCAATGGACACATTCCTAAATGTGGGCATGAACGATGAGATCACTGAAAGTCTCAGTAAAATTCAGGGTTTTGCCTGGTCGGCATGGGACTCATACCGACGGTTATTGCAAAGCTGGGGAATGGCCTACGGGCTTAGCCGTGATGTGTTCGATGAAGTTATGGACAAATATAAAGTCGAATTTAAGGCATTGCAGAAAGCGGATCTGAGCCCGGAGTCGATGAAAAAAATTGCGTTTGCCTATAAAAAAACGCTGGAAAAGAACCACATCCTATTTGAAGAAGACTTGTTTAAACAACTTATTACGACCATAAACCTGGTATTCGATTCCTGGTCATCCGACCGGGCCAAAGCTTACCGTGAGCATCTGGAAATTGCCGACGAATGGGGAACAGCCGTTATCGTACAGCGAATGGTATTTGGAAATATTCAGAAAAATTCGGGTACAGGTGTTGTATTTACTCAAAACCCGAAAAAGAAAAAACATGGTGTGAATCTGTACGGCGATTTTACCTTGCAAAGCCAGGGCGAAGATATTGTGGCCGGACTTGTGAAGCCTCTACCGGTAAGCAATAGCCAACGATCAAACAGCCATGAAAAGGAAAAAACCTTACAGGATACTTTTCCCCAAATCTACCAGCGCATGTATGATATGTCAACCGAACTGATTGAAGAATATGGTTATAGTCCACAGGAAATAGAATTTACTTTTGAATCAGAAAATCCTGATGATTTATACATTCTTCAGACCCGCGACCTGGATATGGCAGCCTCACAGCCGGTTGAAATTTTCAGTATCCCCATTGAGCAGATGACTTTGGCCGGTCGCGGACTCGGTATTGGCGGCAGTGCTATGAATGGCCGGGTGGCATTCGATCTGAAAGATATTTCCGCGCTGCGCAAACAATATCCTGACGAAATGGTGATACTTGTTCGGCCCGACACCGTGCCCGACGACATCAGCATGATATTCGAAACAGATGGTTTGCTCACAGGGAAGGGGGGTGCAACTTCACATGCCGCTGTTACTGCTGTGCGACTTGGCATCACTTCGGTAGTTAATTGCACCAGTTTGGAAGTGTTTGAGGAAAAGAAAAAATGCCGCCTGAACGATTTCACTTTCAATGTAGGTGATAAAATTGCGATCGATGGCAATCTTGGAAATGTGTACAAGGGACACTACCCGATTGAAAGTGAACAGAACTATACCGATTTCAGGTATTAGCATCAAATTACTACTTTTGCATTCGCAAATCAGGTCTTTTTTTTTAAAAAGTCATTATGGCCCAAAAATCTTCAGTACCCAAAGGCACACGCGATTTCTCACCGGAAGAAATGGTGCGGCGGAATTATATTTTTAATACCATAAAAACCGTGTTTCAAAATTATGGTTACCTGCCAATCGAAACACCGGCTATGGAACATCTTTCCACATTAATGGGTAAATATGGAGAAGAGGGTGACCGTTTGTTATTTAAAGTTCTGAATTCAGGGGACTTCCTTAAAAACCTGGATCAAAATGATATTGAATCAAAAAATCTAAGCCAAATTGCAACAGTAATTGCCGAAAAAGGATTACGGTACGACCTCACCGTGCCTTTCGCCAGATATGTGGTCCAGCATTTGAATGAAATTACATTTCCTTTTAAGAGATACCAGATACAGCCTGTTTGGAGAGCCGATCGTCCGCAAAAAGGGCGTTACCGAGAATTCTACCAGTGCGATGTGGATGTGATTGGTTCTAATTCCTTGCTAAATGAAGTGGAACTGATCAGGATGATCGATGATATATTTTCCGTCCTAGGTATTGATGTAACCATTAAACTCAATAACCGGAAGATTCTAAGCGGTATCGCAGAAATAATCGGCGCTCCTGATAAAATGATAGATATAACCATCGCCATTGATAAAATTGAAAAAATCGGTTTTGATTTGGTGATTGAAGAACTGAAAAGCAAAGAAATTAGTCATGAAGCCATCGAAAAACTCAAACCCATTCTTCAGCTAAAAGGCATGCTGAAAGAGAAGTTTCCGAAGCTTCAGGAAATCCTGCATGATTCGGAAACTGGCATGAAAGGACTTGAAGAAACCATGACGGTGATGCGCTATTTGAAAGATCTTGAACTAAAAGCTAAATGGCAACTCGACCTCACGCTTGCCCGTGGGCTCGAATATTACACAGGAATGATTATTGAGGTGGTGTCAAATAAAGTGCAGATGGGCAGTGTTTGCGGCGGCGGTCGCTACGATGACCTTACCGGCATTTTTGGCTTGCCAAATGTTTCGGGTGTGGGTGTATCATTTGGTGCCGACCGTATTTATGACGTTTTGAATGAGCTTGAACGCTTTCCTGATGAAGTAACACATACAACTGACCTGATGCTTGTTAACTTTGGAGATCATGAAGCCGCTTTCTCATTAAGCATCCTCAAAAAACTGCATCAATCTGGCATAAAGGCCGAACTATATCCTGATGCAGCTAAGATGAAAAAACAAATGAAGTATGCTAATCAAAAAGGCATCAAATACGTGATGTTGATTGGCGAAGAAGAAATGAAGTCGGGAATCTATTCATTAAAAGATATGGAAAAAGGTAACCAGGTAAAAGGAAACCTTGAAGAGATTATCTCCCTTATAAAAGCATAACAAATTATGGCAGATGTTTATTTGATAAGTCCTGAAAAACTAACATTTAAGGCTATTTTCAATATTCTGAAAGAACATAAAAAAATCCGGCTTTCGGAGATTGCCGTTCAAAGAATTCAAAAGTGTAGAGAATATCTGGATCAGAAAACAGAAAAACAGGATGACCCAATTTACGGTATCAACACAGGTTTCGGGGCCTTGTACAATAAACATATTTCAAAACAGGATCTGGGGAAACTCCAGGAAAATCTGGTAAAATCTCATTCTTGCGGTAGTGGTGATAAGGTGCCGGTTAAGATTGTCAGGTTAATGATCCTATTGAAAATACAGTCGCTTTCCTATGGCCATTCAGGCGTGCAATTGTCAACTGTTCAAAGATTGATCGACTTGTTCAATGAAGACATCATTCCCGTGATTTACGAACTGGGCTCATTGGGCGCGTCAGGCGACCTGGCGCCATTAGCGCATATGTCCCTGCCACTTATTGGTTTGGGCGAAGTATATTTTGAAAGAGAGATTCGGGCAACATCAGATGTGTACAATAAACTGGGCTGGGAGCCGATTGAATTAAAATCCAAAGAAGGGCTGGCTTTGCTGAATGGCACTCAGTTTATGGGTGCTTATGGTGTGATATCCTTATTAAAAGTATTTCGATTGTCAGAACTGGCAGACATAATTGCAGCCATTTCGCTGGATGCCTTTGATGGAAGGATTGAACCTTTCATTGCTGAATTGCACCAGATCAGGCCGCATAAAGGACAAATTCAAACAGCCGAACGTTTCAGATTTTTACTTGAAGACAGTGAGCTCATAAACCAGCATAAAGAACATGTGCAGGACCCTTATTCATTCAGGTGTATCCCGCAGGTGCATGGTGCTTCCAAAGACTCTATGAACTATGTGGCTACTGTTTTTTCAAATGAAATAAATGCGGTAACCGACAACCCAACCATTTTTCCGGATGAAGATATTATTGTTTCGGGAGGCAATTTTCATGGACAGCCGCTTGCATTGGCACTGGATAATATGGCTATAGCGGCAGCCGAATGGGGTAACATATCTGAAAGAAGAACCTACCAGTTGTTGCATGGTAAAAGAGGACTCCCTCCTTTTCTCGTGGCCAATCCAGGTTTAAATTCAGGTTTTATGATTCCACAATATACTGCAGCTTCAATTGTGAACCAGAATAAACAACTTTGCACACCCGCCTCAGTCGATTCGATTGAGTCGTCGCAGGGGCAGGAAGACCATGTGAGTATGGGTGCCAACGCGGCCACAAAAGCCTATAAAGTCGTTAACAATCTTGAAAGAATTTTAGCCATCGAACTTTTCAATGCGGCCCAGGCCCTCGATTTCAGAAAGCCTAAAAAGTCATCGTCATTTATTGAGGAATTTGTGGCAAAATACAGAACCAAAGTTGACTTTATTGAAGAAGACAAAGTGATGTTTGATGATATGAATAAAACAATTGAATTTCTGAGGGAAGTGAAATATGACTTACCCGACGCTTTGGTGCCAGGCGTTTAATCAGAAAAAAGCATATCATAGGGCCTCTGGATACTCGCTCCCAACTGAGGAATTGAAACATATTTACTTTCCCTTTTATATTCCCTGCCTTCAAAAAAGATGACAATTGTGGGGTTATTAAATGCACCAAAATAAGCTGAAATTTCAGGCTGTGTAATAGAGTTGCTGAAAACTATTTTCATTTCAGGAAACTGGTTTGCCACAAGTTCCAGCACTTTTGGCCGCAAACTGATGCAAGGTGCGCAATTATCATTATAAAAATAAATCATCAACGCTGATTCACTTGCTAACAAAGTCTTATAATCTTCCAGGGTTTTGGGTTCACGATCATTCATTCAGATCAGATATTACGAATTATCAATAATGATTCAAAAATAGCATTATCCTTTATAAATTAACAGTTTTTCAACAAATTCTCACCGCGTATTTCTGTAATTTTGTATACTTAATTTATTAGTTCGATGTACATCAAATAATAAAATTTATTTCCATGACATATATTGTAAAAGGCAGTGGGCTTACCATCGAAGATGTGGTGAATGTAGCCCGTAATAATGAACCGGTAGAGCTGCATCCTGAAGCCTTGCAGCGAATTAAGAAATGCAGGGCGATGCTTGAAAAGAAGATCGATGCCGGGGAGATCATGTATGGTGTTAATACAGGTATCGGAGAATTCTCGGAAGTTGTTTTAAACGATGACCAGGTTAAGGATTTTCAAAAATACCTGATCTACAACCACGCTGCTGGTATTGGTGAGGCCATGCCAATTGACCATGTGCGTGGTGCCATCCTTGGACGTATCAATGTACATGCCCATGGAAATTCTGGCATTAGACCGGAAATCACTCTCACCCTGATTGATATGCTGAATAAAGGTGTGACGCCTTTTGTATGCAAAAAGGGATCTGTTGGTGCATCCGGTGATTTAGCGCCCATGTCACAAATCGCCTTGTTATTAATGGGTGAAGGGAAAGCGTTTTACAAAGGAGAATTGTTGGAAGGCAAAGAAGCCTTGCATAAGGCAAGGATTGCCATACCGGGATTGAAAGCCCGCGACGGATTAGGCACCATCAACGGTTCAAATGTGCTTACTGCTATGAGTGCCCTGTTATTATATGATGCCAATAACTGGCTAAAGCAGGCCGAAATAGCGGCAGCCATGTCACTCGAAGCGCTTAAGGCAAATATGGGGCCGTATACCAGCCGTTTGCATGAGGTGCGCGGTTTTAAAGGCGCTGTCAGAAGTGCAAATGCCATTGAAAAATTGGTGCAGGGAGGTGATCTCAAATCAGGAAAAGTGAAACACAAAGTGCAGGATGCTTATTCTATGCGTTCCTCACCACAGGTGATCGGCACGGCACATGATGCCATTGCCTTTGCACGGTCGCAGGTGGAAATAGAATTAAATGGCGTAGGCGATAACCCCATCTTTTTCCCGGATGAAGATTTAGCGCTTTCAGGTGCCAATTTCCAGGGATCTCCGGTGGCACTGCCTATGGACATGGCGGGTGTTGCCATCACAATGGTCAGCGTGCTTTCGGAAAGAAGGATGAACCGGCTGAATAATCCGGCATTAAGTGTCGGACTCCCGGCCTTTTTAACCAAAGGCGCCGGTATGTTTTCAGGCCTCATGCTCAGCCAGTACACAGCAGATATGCAAATTGTGGAACAACGTATATTATCTGCTCCGGCTTCCATTCAATCCATTCCTGCTGCCGCTGATCAGGAAGATTTTGTTTCAATGGGCATGAACACAGCCATCAAGAATTTCCAGATTCTGGATAATGCTTATGGCATTCTGGGTATAGAGTTTATGGCCGCTGCACAGGCACTCGATTTCAGGGAATATAATTTTGGGAAAGGCGTTCGAAAAGCACATGAGGTCATCAGGCGGTATGTTGATTTTCTGGATGTCGACAGGCCATTATATAACGACCATAATGCCATGAAAGCACTTGTAGAATCTTGTGAAATACTCAATGAAGTTGAAGCCGAGATAGGTTCCTTAGGATAATACTTGTTTTAACGTATTTTTACCAGATGAACGAAGCAGCTAAACGGCCTGAATTATTAACAATCTTATGCATTCTCACCTTTATCGGAAGCGGTTCATCTTTCATTGCCAATGGTTTTCTGTACCTGACGTTCGATCAGGTGAAGGAGATTATCGGGCAACAAGAAGCGTTGAACTTTTTAGGATCCGAGATCGACCTGTCTTTTCTACTAGCTATAAAACCCATCTTCTTTCTTATTCAGGCATTACTTTACGTACTTTCTGTATTTGGCGCTTTTCAGATGTTTCAACTTCACAAGATAGGCTTTCATTTATATACGGTTGCACAGATTTTATTGCTTATTTTTCCGAAAATATTTATACCAATGCTTCCTTTTCCCTTTTTTGAGCTGATGGTAAGTACAGTTTTTATATTTTTATACTATAAAAATCTACAATTCATGTCTTAATCTGCCAACTTGGAAAATAAATTACAGCACGAAATAAAGGAAATTCAGAAAACAGTTACTCCTTTTATATACAGGGTAGTCATCATTATCACTATTGTAGGTGGTGTACTTGGGCTTCTTTTCTTTTCTTCTGTGCTTTTTTTTCAGATTGATGGTAGTAACTTCCCAGGCTATTTTCAGTATAATGATCCAACAGGAATTGTTTTTACAATATTTCTGATCCTGCAGATAGCTATCCATATAGGATTTATCTTCAGTGCCATCCAATTAATAAAAAACAAAAAAGCAGGTGTGTATATTTACGCCCTATGCATTATACTTTTTATTACCAGCAGGTTATACTATTCAGAATCTTTAGTCTTTATCGAGATTTTCTCGGGTCTCATATTGCTATTTTTAATGATGCTTTCCTGGAAAAAATTAAAATGATATATGATCCAGGGCTCTATATGTGAAATAACTAAAAACATGATAAAATATATTGCAGCTTTTTTTCGCCAAACCCTTACTATTTATTGATAACTTATATATGAACGAATGTTTATTTATATGTTAATTTTTGTTAAGTTTGTTTTATTTTTTAATAAATTGCACTGTTTTTTCAAAAAAAGAAACGTTTAGTAATTAATTCTATCAATAACCAAAAATTATCATTATGAGAAAAATTACAATTTTGCTGACGTTCTTGTTTTTCATTGGCACCATAGGTGCTTTTGCACAAGAGGCAAGGACTGTAAGTGGTAAAGTTACCAGTAGCGAGGATGGAAGTGGTATTCCTGGTGTAAGTGTCTTTGTAAAAGGCACAACCATTGGTACTGTAACCGACCTCGACGGAAATTTTTCATTGGACATTGAACCAACTCACAAAACATTGGTATTCCAATATGTGGGTATGGAAACTCAGGAATTAGAAATCGGACAACTATCTAGTTTTAATGTTGTTCTGAGCCCTGATGCCATTCTAATGGAAGAAGTTGTGGTAACTGCGCTGGGTATTTCCCGTGAGAAAAAATCTCTGGGTTACGCGGTACAGGAACTCGATGGAGATGCTGTGAATGAAGTTAAAGATGTTAACTTCGTGAACTCGCTCTCAGGTAAATCAGCAGGTGTTGACATTTTGCAGGCAAACACTATGGGTGGTTCTGCCAACGTCCTCATCAGGGGTACTACCTCATTAACCCAAAACAACCAGGCTATGTTTGTAATTGACGGTGTGCCTTTCAACAACCGCAACACCAACGAAGACAGACCTGTAGCTAACTCAACTGCAACAAACCAAAATGACGGTTGGGGTGGTTATGACTATGGTAACAACGCCATGGACATCAACACTGATGACATTGAAAGTATCTCTGTTCTTAAAGGTGCTGCCGCTACGGCACTTTACGGTTCACGGGCCGCAAATGGTGTGATCCTTATTACTACCAAAAAAGGTAAGCTCGCGGCTTCAGGCAAAAAACGTATCGGTGTTACATGGAGCGGTGGTGTAAATATCACATCCGCTGATATGTCAACAGCACCTCACTACCAGGATCAGTATGGTGGTGGTTATGGACCTTTCTATGATAACGAAGGCGTTCCCGGAGCTGACGATTATTATTTCTTCTATGCTGACGTAGATGGTGATGGTGACAAAGAATTGATCACGCCCACCCCTGAAGATGCATCCTGGGGACATAAATTTGACCCGAATCTAAATGTGGTTCAGTGGGACAACCTTGATCCTTTAAACCCGGATAAATTTGCGGTTGAAAGACCATGGGTAGCTGGCGAGAACGCCTTAGAATACTGGTTCAAAGAAGGCGTTCAGTGGACAAACAACCTGTCATTTGATGCGGCCAACGATAAAGGTGCCATGCGTTTCTCATACGCCAATTTCGACCAAACTGGTATCGTGGCAAACTCACGCATTATGAGGCATAACCTGAATTTCCAGGGCTCTTACAATTTCACCGATAAATTATCTATAGAGACCAATGTATCCTATTCAAATATGAATGCATACGGTAGGTACGGAACCGGATACGATGGCATGAACCCCATGCAGCAATTAGGACAGTGGTTTCAGAGAAACGTGGATTTGCAAAGACTGGAAGAAAACTGGTTAAGACCAAATGGTGAGCAATTGTCATGGAACTCATCGTATTATGATGACCTGCATCCTATTTATGCAGACAACCCATACTGGACAAGAAATAGAAACTACGAAGACGATGGTCGCGACCGTGTATTCGGTTATGTGTTAGGAAAATATGACTTCACGGATTATTTGACTTTTACAGCCCGTTTCTCAACCGATGTATACACTACAAACCAAAATGAAAGGATTGCAGTAAGTAGTGTCGATCCATCTTATTTTTCTAACTTCACTCAGACTTACCAGGAGTTGAATACAGAACTCATGCTGCGTTTCAACAAATCATGGGATAAATTCTCATTATCAGCTCTGGTAGGTGGTAACTTCAGATCAAATGAATGGGAAACTGTTCTTGGCCAAACCGTTGGTGGACTTGTTGTTCCCGGTTTATACACGGTCAGCAATTCTGTTTCTCCATCCAGAGTCACTGAAACAAATATTAAAACTGCTGAAAACAGTGCATTCGCTTCAGCTTCACTTGGTGTGATGAACTTCTTTTACCTTGATGTAACAGCCAGAAATGACTGGTCATCTACACTGAAGTCACCCACCAAAGAAGATCCTAATGCGGAAATATCATATTTCTATCCATCAGTTTCTGCCAGTTTCTTGTTAACTGAGTTGAACGGATTGAATGATGTAAGCTGGTTGTCCTTGTTAAAAGTAAGAGGTAACTATGCTGAAGTTGGTAACGATGCCGCGGCTTATGCTACGCAATCAACATACAGCCAAAATACAAGCTGGGGCAATTATGCCTTATTCTCAGTAAACAGCACACTTCAAAATCCTGACCTGGTGCCTGAGCGTACAAAAGGCTGGGAAATTGGTTTGGAAGCCAGGTTCTTTAATAACCGATTGGGACTCGATTATGCGTATTATACAACCAATTCTTATGACCAGATTTTACCTGTCCTTGTATCACCTTTTACAGGGGTTACCAGGATGTGGGTGAACGGCGGTCAAATTGAGAACAAAGGACATGAGATTACCTTGCTAACAACACCTGTACAAACCAAAGACTGGCGTTTAGACGTTAATGTGAACTGGTGGAGAAACAGGAATAAAGTAATTGAACTGTTCGAAGGCGTTGACAACCTGTTGATTTATTCAGCATGGGATGTTTCAATCAATGCAACGGTTGGTCAACCATATGGAACCATCAGAGGTACCGACTTTGTTTATACAGATGATAACGGAAATATTACTGATAAAGATAACGGAAAGAAAACTGTTGATGAAAACGGGTACTACCTGAGAACAGCAAACGATACTGTAATTGGTAATATTGAGCCCGACTGGAAAATGGGTATTCCTACCACTTTATCATGGAAAGGACTCTCATTATACTTCCTGGTTGACATTCAAAAAGGCGGTGATATTTACTCCGTAAGTACCAAATACGGTCAAGCCACCGGATTGTATGCTGAAACTGCTGAAAATAATGACAAAGGCGTTCCAATGCGTGACCCGGTTGAAGATGGCGGTGGATATTTATTCCCCGAAACTGTTAATGAAGACGGATCAGCTAACACCACATATGTTCCTGCATACAGGTGGGGTCGTGCTTTCTACTATAACAACAGCCCAACAGCTCGTTACGTATTTGATGCTTCTTATGTAAAACTTCGTGAGGTATCATTATCCTACTCACTACCGAAGAAAACCATTGAAAATTCTATATTGAATGAAGTAAGATTTTCACTGGTTGGTCGTAACTTGTGGATCATCCATAAGAATACAGAACATTTTGATCCGGAAGCCAGCCTTGGTTCAGGTAACCAGCAGGGTATCGAATCCGGTTCATATCCGGCTATGAGAACATTCGGATTCAATGTAACTTTAGGATTTTAATTTAGAAACTTTAAAAAGATACTCATATGAAAATAATTAAATATTTAACGGTAATATTGGCACTAATCGTTGTGATTACCCAATGTAAGTTGCCCGATAACGTTGACCCGAAAAGAGCAACAGAAGTTCCGGTCGAAACGCTATTTACAAATGCTTTGGTTGCATACTGCTATCAGATTGATGAAACCAATGACAACGTCAATACAACCAGGTTGTACATTCAGTATTTCCAGCAAGCCACCTATTTTGACGAATCACGCTACTTGATGCAGGATCGTCAGATTCCTGATGGTTTTGTAATTGAAGTATACAGGGATGCCCTGATGGATTTCAAGCGTGCCAAAGAAATTGTGATGGAAGACGACCTTGGTGATCCTGCAGGTCAGGCAAATAAAGCTGCGGTTATTGATATATTGATGGCCCAGGGCTTTACAACCATGGTAGATCTTTTTGGCGATTTACCATATACAGAAGCGCTCCAACTTGATGGAGCCATTCAGCCTGCCTATACAGATGCAATGGAGATTTACAAATCAGAAATTACCAATCTTAAAAATGCATTAACCACATTATCAGGTGGCAATGCATGGGGTGGTGCCGATGTTATGTATGGAGGAGATCTTACTTCATGGAAACAATATGGTGCTTCTTTACTGCTTCGTCTTGGTATGCGTTTAGCCGATGTTGATGCTGCAGCTTCAAAGGATGCGGTATCTGCTGCACTTGCTGCAGGAGTATTTACCAGCATGGATAATCCTGGCTACCTGCATTATACAGGAGTGGTACCTCACGTAAACCCCATTTATGATGCGTTTACGGTGGATGGTCGTAAAGACTATATGCCCACGAATACAATTGTGGATATTATGGCCAACCAGGAAGGTATGAACCATGATCTGGGTGGAGTTGACCCACGATTGGATAATTACTTCACCGAAGCTGAAGTTGAAGGCGGTGGTTATATAGGTGCAGTTGCCGGTTTAGACGGTGCACAAACCTATGGACTATTTTCACATTTCCAGGATGCCTTCTTCGAAGCAACAGCACCTTCACGTATGATTGATTATATTGACGTGGAGTTCTTCCTTGCCGAAGCAGCTCAAAGAGGCGGATATGGCGTAAGTGGCTCAGCCGAAGAGCACTATAACAATGCCATTACCGCAAGTATTTTATACTGGGGTGGTACCCAGGAGGAAGTAGATACATATCTTGCACTTCCTGGTGTAGCTTATGATGCTGCTAAATGGAAAGAGAGAATTGGTGTTCAGAAGTGGATTGCGAAATTCAACAGTGGTGTTGAATCGTGGACAGAATGGAAAAGGCTGGATTATCCTATGTTAAATGTGCCGGAAGGCATGGTTTATGCTGATATTCCATTGCGTTTTGTATACCCTTATGATGAGGTAAAACAGAACAAAGCCAACTATGAAGCTGCTGCAGCTAAAATAGGAGGTGACGAAACCTCTACTCCCATCTTCTGGGATGTAAACCCTTCGCCTTTCAAATAGAATAAATCATTCATAATATTTAAAAACCGCTTTCAATACGAAAGCGGTTTTTTTTTCATACAATGGAAATTATTCGTAGATATTTATTTCTGAAAATATTGCCTGCCACGCAAAGGTATGCGCTCTATATGAATTTGGTGATGTAAGCCGTATCCCAATAGCAGGACCTGCTACCACATTTCCAAATATATCAAATGTATTGCCAGCGTCATCTTTCATGATTTCAGGCAAATTATTTTGAATCGTATAAAACGTATTTCCGACAAAATCCTCATAATAGATGAAAGCAGAATAATACTGCTCTTCCTTATTTCCTATAATTAGAAGTTTATGATTTTTGAAGATGGTGTGATTGATTTGCACAGAATCATTAAAAAATTCAATGTCAAATAATAACAGGCTTGGATCATCAGCGATTCCGAAATACTGTTTATCAGGCGGCAGGTCAATTGTATTTTCAGGATCTCCAAAATCACTTTCATCTCTTAAATTACCGCATATGCCTTCCCCACATGCTGTGTGGTCAAGTATCATCGCATCAGGAAACGCTTTTTTTAACATACTAAAAGTAGAAGTGATAAGTGGTACTTCTTCAAGATCATAACCAATCAGCTCACCATTGATGCAAATACCCTTCATTTGCGACCAGTTACTCAAAGTGTTACGATCGTAGGGTATTAAATTATCTCGGTATAACATGCCTGAAACTCCAAACTCCGTTACTTTTCCATTTATGGTCCTGTTCCAGGCAATGCCACTTCCAGTTAAGGGGCAAAAAGTGACTGCATAAAAGTAATTTCCAATTTGATCATTAACAACCTCATGCATGCCCAGTGCTGACTGAGGATATACTTTTGTAATGCCATCAATTTGAATAGAGAAAACCAGTTCATGATCATTCAAATGGAAACTTTGGATCGGCACAAATACAGGCGTATCTATGGACTGTATCCGATCCTTTTCTGAGCCCATATATAGCAGGTCTTCAGTATCAACCAACCAGGTGTCATGAGAAGTATTTTGTCCGGTTGGGCTGGTAATATTCTTTTCGCAGGCTACCTGAATGCCTGCTATTATTAACAAAAAGAAAATATATTTTAAATTGTTCATCAGTTAAATTGACGAACTATATGTATATACCTTACAAAAAGAGGTTAATTGATCGCCTTTATCAAAGGCAAATACTGGTTGACGATGGAATCGAATGCAACGCGGTTGGCCTCGTCCACCGGTTTTGAAGGAGGAGATTCGACTTTCAGCGGATTTATAGCGCTCCCGTTACGATAAAATCTAAAGTCGAGATGCGGACCCGTGGCCAGACCGGTGCTTCCCACGTAACCGATTAAGTCACCCTGCTTCACATGCTGGCCTACTTTTATTCCATTCGCAAAACCATTCAAATGCATATAAACTGTAGTATAGGTGCCGTTGTGTTTTATTTTAATGTAATTGCCGCCGCCACTTTTTTGGTAGCCTTTTTGAATCACCTTTCCGTCTCCAACGGTATAAACAGGTGTGCCGGTTGGTGCAGCATAATCTACTCCATGATGTGGCCTACGTATTTTCAATACGGGGTGCAAACGACTGTTAGAAAATCCGGAACTGATTCGCGAATATCTTAAAGGCGCTTTTAAAAATGTACGCTGAAGACTATTGCCTTCCAGGTCAAAATAGTCTCCCTTTCCATTTTGCTCAAAGTAAAAAGCGTACAAATCCTTATTACCATGATTGAAACTGGCCACTTTCACTTTGCCCAGTCCCGTGTAAACATCATCAACAAAATATGTTTCATATATAGCTTTGTAGCTATCCCCTTTTTGCAGGCCGAAAAAATCAATGGTCCAAGCATATATTTCCGATAGCTCATTGGCAAGGTTTGGATCAGCGTCTGCATCAACCAGCGAATTCCACAAAGATGATTTTATTTCGCCTGCTGTGGAAGTTAGCACTACCTTTATCTCTTTTTCTCCAAGTTCGGCATACACCGAGTCAGACAAATGATACAACACATAGGATGAAGGGGTAATTTCATACGCAAAATAGAGGGCTTTCGGTATTGAATCGTTATTGCAGATCACGCAATAGTTGTTGCCATATCTGATTTTTCTTACATCAAACGTATCCCTTGTGTGTCTGGCGATATGGTCAATAACACTGTAATCAACCCCGTGCCTTAAAAGGATGTCGGATAAAAATTCATTCTTCTTAACCCTGTCATGCTTTACCACAAGCGAATCGGTATTAATGCCATACGTAAGTTCAGGCATATATTTTATTTCAGCTGCATCCGTGTGGTCGTCAGAGGCATCTTGCACATTGCATGCATGCAGCATAAAAACAATTCCTATCAGGTATGTGGCAATTCCTCGTATTTTCATCTTCTCAAACTATCTTTCTTGTAAACGGGCAAAAATACTGTTAATTATGATGCTGTTAAACATAAAAAAACCGGATAATTAATCCGGTTTTTTTATCATTTATTTTTTAACTATGTATTCTTCTCGGTATAGTGCAATCCTGCCTTCAGGGCTTTCAGGTTAAGTTTAATCATATCTTCCCCTTTACTGGCAAAGATGTTTCTTACTGCTTCTTCGAGCGATTCATATTTTAAGCCCAGAAAAGGAGATGCCGCTCCTAAAATCACAATATTCGCTGCTTTAACGGAACCCTGTTCTTTCGCTACTTTATTGGCATCAATTGTAATGTAATGCGGTAATTTCCAAATCTCGTGCAGTATCAATTCCAGGTCAGGATAATTGGAAATATTGTTAAATGGATTCATGCTCGAAATCATCCATCCCGATTCTTTATTGAGCATATTCACGTAACGCAGTGCTTCCATCGGTTCGACGGAAATAACCAGGTCGGCCTTTCCTTCCGGTATCAGGTCGGAGGCTATTTCTTTTGAAGAAAGTCGCAAATGCGATTGTACATCGCCACCTCGCTGGCTCATACCATGTACTTCGGCTTGCTTTAACTGTAAACCTTCCAGCAAAGCTGCTGTTCCAATGGTGGCAGCAATGGTTAAAATTCCCTGTCCACCTACTCCGGCTATTATGATATTTTTTTTCATTTATTTTTTATTAAGCGTTGGCTTCTTTTTGTTCCCGCTTCAACCTGGATTTTTCTTTCATTTTTCGGGCTAGTGTCTGAATACATTCCCTTCGGGCGATGATCACAGAAACACCATCATATTCAAGCTCTTCCTGGAACACTTTTACATTTTCCTCATGAAATCTTTTCAGGGGTTTGATTTCCCGGATATGGCTTTCTTCAACGCCCACCCCTTTCACAATATCCTCAACTTTACCATATGCCGACGAATCCTGTCCACCTGTCATCCCGGTCGTTGAGTTATCCATGATTAACACCGTGATAGGCGCTTTATGATTAACGGCATCCAGTAATCCGGTTATACCCGAATGTGTAAATGTGGAGTCGCCAATAGCTGCCACAGCCGGAACAAGTCCTGCTTCAGCGGCACCAATAGCCATTGTAATGGAAGCACCCATATCAACGCAACTGTTGATTGCTTGAAGAGGGGGAAGTGCGCTCAATGTATAGCATCCAATATCAGAAAGCACCCGGCCTGACGAATATGGTGCTAGCGCCTCGTTTAACGCGTTGAATGAATCCCAGTGTGAACAGCCATCACATAATAATGGCGGACGACCTTTGAGTATTTCGGCAATATCAAATCCTTCTGCTACAGGCAGATGTAAAGCTTTTGCGACAATATTGGGATTGAGCTCCCCGGCACGGGGAACGGTACCATCCAGCCTGCCTTTCACTTTTTTTCCGTTATTGAGATAGCCTTTTACGAGCTCCTCTAAAATGGGATAGCCTTCTTCCAGCACCAGTACTTCATCCACCATATCGTATAGTTTTTTTACCATACTAACAGGCGCAGGATACTGGCAAATTTTTAGCACTGGAAAAGGCACTTTAGCATCATCATAATTCTCAATCAGGTAATTGTATGCCAGACCACAGGCGATGATACCCAGACTTTTATCTTTGCCCTCAATAAAAGTATTGTATCCCGATTTTTCAGCATCTTCTTCAAAAGCGATTTGCTTACTTAGGAGTGTATTATATTGTTTTCGGGCAATTGAAGGTAGCAATACAAATTGGCGCAGATCAGATGGTAAATGCATCTCATTTTGCGACAATTCTTCTTTTCGCTCCACTCCCGACCTGGAGTGCGCCAAACGGGTGGTAACCCGTAACAGTACCGGAACACCAAATTTTTCTGACAATTCAAATGCGTAACGGGTCATGTCGTAAGCTTCCTGCTGGTTGGATGGTTCCATAATAGGGATCATGGCAAATTTTCCATAAAAACGGGAATCCTGCTCGTTTTGCGATGAATGCATCGATGGATCGTCGGCTGACAATACCACCAACCCGCCATTAGCTCCTGTAATAGATGAATTAATAAAAGCATCGGCGGCTACATTAAGCCCAACATGTTTCATGCATACCAGTGCTTTTTTCCCTGCATATGACATACCGATAGCCGTTTCCATTGCCGTTTTTTCGTTGGCCGACCATTGCGATTTAATATTTTTATCTTTTGCTTCTTTAGAAGCCTGTATATATTCTGTAATTTCTGTGGAAGGCGTTCCGGGATACGCGTAAACGCCTGATATTCCGGCGTCAATAGCTCCCTGAGCAATCGCTTCATCGCCTAATAACAACAACTTTTTCATCCGCTTTAAGCATTAATTAGTAAGTATCGAAATCGATTGCAAAATTATCAAAATTCATCGCGCCATGCTTTCAAACATCATTATCTATAATGAATTTAAATTGATTAGTTTCACTACTTTTGCCGGATAATTTAGCTTATGAATTTCCTGGCGCATGCCCATCTTTCCGGTTCAAATAAGGATATACTTCTTGGTAATTTTATTGCTGATGCAATAAAAGGCAAAAAGTTTCTTGATTACAGGCAGGATATTCAGACTGGCATATTGTTGCACCGGCATATAGATACCTACACCGATTCACATGTTTTATTCAAACAAAGTGTGGGCAGAGTAAGAAAAGATTTTGGAAGGTATTCAGGCATCGTAATGGATATTTTTTATGACCATTTCCTGGCCCTTAATTGGAAAGATTATCATGAAGATGATTTAACTGTTTTCGCGGCCTATGTGTATAGAATATTAACACGAAATCTGCTGACCCTGCCCAGTCGCACCAAAAAGCTCTTGCCCTTCATGGTATCACAAAACTGGCTGACTTCATATGCCGAATTTAATGGTTTAAAACAAGTGTTTTATGGAATGGACAGAAGAACAGGAAGAATTTCAGGTATGGATAAAGCGGTGGATGTATTGAGGCAGAATTATGATAGCCTTTATGCTGACTTTAAAGAATTCTACCCACGAATAATTGATTTTTCGAGAGAGAAATTGGATGATATGACAAGTGACCTTAAGAATATAAAGTAAGCACCAGCTTTCTCGGTCCTCCATGGTTCCTGAACTCACACAGGTAAATACTTTGCCAGGTACCCAAATTCAAACGATGATTGCTTACAGGTAGCGTTATTGATGGACCGAATACGGAAGACTTAAAATGTGCCGGCATATCATCAGGGCCTTCCATGGTATGTTCGTAAAATGGCGCACCTTCAGGAGCCATTTTTTCAAGCAGCGTCAACAGATCGATTCGCACATCCGGATCAGCATTTTCATTGATTGTTAATCCGGCTGAAGTATGTTTGATGAATATATTTAACAAGCCTTTTTCAGGAAAATTTCCAATAGCATCTTCTATGGCACGATCAATATTGTGAAGACCCTTGTTATAAGCAGGTAAGGTTATTTCTTTCTGTGCGATCATGATCTGGCTAAATTAAAAAAAGCCTCGCAATGCAAGGCTTTCATTTCCATTAAATATGTCTTACTTAATACCCACCATTTGTTCCAGCATTTCTGTAGTAACCGATTTAGGCCTTTCGATAGGATAACCCAGTGCACGGTCCCAAATAATATTAGAAAGTACACCAAGTGCTCGACCGATAGAAAACAGTACCGTGTAATAATCATACTGTGTTACACCATAATGCCATTGGATCACACCAGATTGCGCATCCAGGTTAGGCCATGGGCTTTTCGCCTTTCCCTGTTCTTTCAAGATCGGTGGCACTACTTTATAAAGAATATCTACATATTCAAAAAGCTCATCTTCAGGAATATGCTTCAGGCAAAATTCTCTTTGAATAGCATATCTTGGATCGGTTTTTCGCAGAACCGCATGCCCGAAACCGGGTATGACCTGTCCGCTGTTTAATGTTTCCCATACAAACTTTTTCATTTGTTCTTCGCCAGGGACTTTTTTACCCATTTTACCCCTTAAATCCTGTATCCACCTCAGCACTTCCTGGTTGGCCAATCCGTGTAAGGGGCCTGCCAGACCATTGATCATTCCTGACGTGGCATAATACACATCTGATAACGAGCTTGCAACCAGGTGACCAGCGTGGGCACTTACGTTACCACTTTCATGGTCAGCATGCAGGATAAAATACATCCTGGCCACGTCATCATAAGGCACATCCTTTTGAATCATGTGTGCAAAATTGGCACCGAAGTCAAGTGTCGGGTCCTGGTAGCATTTTACATTGTTCTGATAGAGCTTATTATAGATATAGGCACTGATTACAGGGAGCTTCGATATCAGGTTAATGCCATCCTCGTATGTTGGGTCCCAATAATCCAGTTTATGCATGCCCCGGTGGTACTTTACATTAAACAACGACTCGCGCTGCATCGACATGACTGCAGCAGAGAGAATGACCATCGGGTGGCTGTTATTGGGAAATGAATCTATTACCTCGTACACATATTTAGGTAACATTCTCCTGTTAATACTATCATATATCACATCCGAGACCTGACTTTCGGTAGGTATGTCGCCTGTAAGCAATAAATACAGAAGTCCCTCTACATATGGCATTTCAGCGCCTTCTGGCCTGGGAAGTTTTTCAAATACCTCCGGCAATGTATAACCACGGTACCTGATGCCTTCATAAGGATCGAGGTATGAAATATCAGTGACAAGGCTTTTGATGCCGCGCATGCCACCAATCACCTGCTGGACCGTCACTTCGCTGATCACCTTATCACCATGCTCTTCCAACAATCGCTTGATCCGGGGTCTGTGTGCTTCAATTTTTTCGTAAAGCTTTTCCTTTAAAGTTGTCATGTTACCTATTTTTAAGAAAGTCTGGCTTTTAGACCTTCATCCAGTGCGTTCAAGAAATCTTCCGTATTCAGATAATGTGCTGTTTTCAAATCTTTACCATGCAGGATCAGGGCAAGGTCTTTGGTCATTTTACCATTTTCAACGGTTTTAATACATACATCTTCCAATGTATGTGCAAAATTGACCAGTTTATCATTATTGTCAAGATGACCACGGTGCGCTAAACCTCTTGTCCAGGCAAAAATAGAAGCAATCGGGTTGGTTGATGTGGGGTTGCCTTTCTGATGTTCACGATAATGTCTTGTTACGGTGCCATGTGCGGCTTCAGCTTCAATGGTTTTACCATCAGGAGCCATCAGCACAGAGGTCATCAAACCAAGCGAACCAAATCCCTGTGCCAGTGTATCTGACTGCACATCACCATCATAGTTTTTACATGCCCATACAAAACCACCATCCCATTTTAAAGCGGCAGCTACCATATCGTCAATTAAGCGGTGTTCATAAATAAGTCCTTTAGCATTAAACTTGTTTTTATAATCCGCTTGATAGATTTCTTCAAATATATCTTTGAACCTTCCGTCATATTTTTTCAGAATGGTATTTTTTGTTGACATATACAATGGCCATTCTTTTTCCAGGGCCATATTAAAACATGCGTGTGCAAATCCCCTTATTGATTCATCCGTATTGTACATCGCCATGGCTACACCGTCTCCTTCAAAGTCATGCACTTTATAGGTTTCTTCAGGACCGTTTTCGGGCTTAAAAGTGATCGTAAGGGTTCCTTTTCCTTTAGTTAAAAAGTCGGTAGCACGATACTGATCGCCAAAAGCATGACGACCAATAACAATGGGTTTCTTCCAGCCCGGAACCAATCGGGGGATATTTTTAATAAGGATAGGCTCGCGAAATACCGTTCCACCTAAAATATTCCTTATGGTACCATTGGGGGACCGCCACATTTGTTTTAAATCAAATTCTTCAACTCTTAGTTCATCAGGTGTGATGGTAGCACATTTGATACCTACATTGTATTTCTGAATAGCGTGGGCTGCATCAATTGTGATCTGGTCATCAGTTTCATCTCTTTTCTCCATTCCCAGGTCATAATACTTTATATCAATATCAAGGTAAGGCAGTATGAGTTTATCTTTTATCATTGCCCAGATAATCCGGGTCATTTCATCACCGTCCAGTTCTACAACGGGGTTTGCTACGCGAATTTTTTCCATATTCTTATTTTCTCTTAATTAATTGTGGTAATCAATAATTTAGTAAGGATTGCAAAGGTAAGAAATATCAAGGTTTTTTTATCAGATTTCACAAAACATATTTACATAATTGTATATTTAAAAAAATCATTTTAAAAACTTTATTAAGATTTACCTTAGAAAACCGACATTCACCGACCAAAATATGCCGCTCGCCGAATAAGTGTTTACACGCCTGCTCCCTGTCCATATATTTGCTTCAAATTCATCTTTAAATACACTTAAATGGAAAATTCAAATAAACTCTACCGTTCAAATACCGAAAAAATAATAGGAGGTGTTTCCGGTGGTTTGGCCGACTACCTCAACATCGATGTAGTTATTATCCGTATTATTTTTGTATTGCTTGCCTTATTTGGCGGTGGCGGGGTGCTTATTTACATAATCCTTTGGATTGCTATTCCGGCCCAAAGCATCTACAATAACACCATGAAGCGCATGACTGATTCAGAAACTGTGCTGGATGAAGAAGCAACCCAAGTGAAACAACCGAACAAACAATCCAACACGGCACTAGGCGCTGGTATCGCGCTAATAATCGTCGGTTTATTATTTCTTGCCGACAGGCTGATGCCTTTTTATAACCTGATCGATTTCTGGCCTGTTATTTTGATTGCTGTCGGTGTCATCATCATTAAACCTGATCTTTTTAAATCATCTAAAAAACTTGAATCATGAAATTCAGAAACATTTTCTGGGGAGTAATCCTCATCGTAATCGGTGTACTATTCATACTGCAAAATTTACATGTTGTTGACTTCGAATGGGTAAGACTATGGAGACTTTGGCCTGTATTGTTAGTGCTCTGGGGTATTTCTATTCTGCCTGCAAATAACTGGATCAAATCAGGATTGCTGGTGATTGTGCTGGGCGGCTCATTGTATTTTATGCTGGACCAGACTATTGATTGGCGTTCTGATCGTATCTATAGCAGGGATTATAATTATGATTATGAATACGACGACAACAAAACAGTTATTAACCAGGATTTTGATATTCCTTTTGAGGATAGTTTATCCATGGCATATTTAGATTTTGAAGCTGCTGCCGGATCTTTCTATCTGAGTGATACAACCAGCCAGTTACTGTCTTTTACAAAAAAAGGAAAAGGTGGAAAATTCACTTACGCCGTTAAAAGATCTGAAGAAAAAGCCAGTATTTACATTGAAAGAGAAGATGGGGATTTGCGTTTTAACGATGAAAATAAAGGCGCAAAAATTAAGCTTGCATTAAATGCAGAGCCAGTTTGGGATGTTAACCTTGACGTAGGTGCTGCTAAACTTGATTTCGATCTTTCGAAATTTAAAGTGAAAAAACTGGACCTTGATGGTGGTGCAGCTTCTTTTGAGATTAAACTGGGTGACAGATATGAAAAATCTTATGTCAATATTGATGCCGGCGCTTCTGAAATCATCATCAAAGTGCCCGCAACTTCAGGGTGCGATTTGAATTTGAGCACGGTACTTTCAGGCAGAACCATTTCGGGTTTTGAAAAAGTGGATCACGGGCATTACAGGACTGATAATTTTGATTCTGCTCAAAATAAAATATACATTAAGGTAGACGCAGCCGTATCAAGCTATACTATAACCAGGTATTAAACCTGTCAATATAATCTCTCTATTTTACATCTAAGCCACAATTTTGTGGCTTTTTTTGTATTCCTACAAGTGTATTAGTTTGGCTATGGAAGATGAGTTTCCTGATATTATTTTGATATAATACATCCCTGAATTTAATTCACTCCCATCAGAATCACGACCATCCCATTCAAGCTCATAAACCCGGTCCTTTTCCATATCCGAAGGTAATCTTTTAGTGTACATCACCTGTCCAAAGTTGTTGAATACCTGCAATAGGTTTGGCCCGGGTTCTGGCAACCTGAATTGAATAATTATATGGTCATTAAATGGGTTTGGAAATGCTGTTATGGATAAATTTCCTTTTGCAATATCATCAAACTCATTAATTCCAATAGAACTTTCGTACAATCCAAAAAAATCAGTTATAAAATACAAATAGTCTTCTGCTTTATACGAAGTATCTGTACTCTCCAATGAGCCATATTCAATAATTGACGCGACTGTTTTATAGTTACCGCTCATATTTGCCACCACACAAGCGGAATCATTCCTGGTAAAATTAAGAATGGGAAACGCTCCATCCTTTGGTGAGAAATAGTAATTACAATAAGGTTCGGCATGATTAAAAAACAGACTTTGCTGAGTAATGGAATCATTTTGACTTGTGTAAACGCTATCTATTATAAAAAACTGATTCCCTGAAATGTCAACATTAAAAGCATCGTGAACCGGGGAAGGCTGTTGTGACCATGTAACCCTGCCTTCCATATATATATTACCGCCTTCGTTAAGAAATTCATTCAGTTTTAAGCCCTCATTATAGGTAATTTCATGGTTTGAATAATGCGTTCCCAGAAAAACAAAAACAGATTTATGTTTCGATAAATCATCAGGTACGCGCG
>JAZBOW010000166.1:0-2659 GCA_036351335.1 Bacteroidales bacterium
AATGCCTATGTGCCGGGTGATGTGATCACCATGCTGGATGGCACCACTGTGGAAGTGCTGAACACCGATGCCGAAGGCCGGATGATCCTGGCCGATGCGCTGAGCTATGCCAAAAACTACGATCCGGAGCTGGTGATCGACATTGCGACTTTAACCGGATCTGCTGCCGCTGCGCTTGGAGAAAATGCCATAGTTGGGATGTGTGCCAAATCAGAAAAAGAGTTCCATACATTGCAAAAATCGGGTATGCGTGTAAATGAACGGATTATTGAATTCCCATTCTGGGATGAATACAACGATATGCTCAAATCAACTATTGCTGATTTGAAAAACATCGGCGGTATGTATGCCGGGGCCATCACTGCCGGAAAATTCCTGGAACACTTCACCGATTACCCATATATTCACCTCGACATTGCCGGACCGGCATTTATAAAAAAACGTGACAGCTACCGGGTGGTGGGCGGAACCGGCATTGGCGTCAGGTTGTTTTTTGAATTTATCCGTTCAAAAGCAGGCGTATAAGCCATCATGGTACGGCCAAAAAAACATCTCGGGCAGCATTTTCTGACGGATAAAAATATCGCCGGAAAAATTGCGGGGTGTTTGAGTGAAGATTTCAGCACGGTTTGTGAGCTGGGACCGGGAACCGGCATCCTGACCGAAGCATTGCTGCAACGGACTTTTATCAAGGAACTCAAACTTGTTGAAATCGACAGCGAATCTGTTGAACATCTTAAACTCCACGTATCTGACAATCGGATTGAGATCATTGAAGCCGATTTCCTGAAATTCGACCTGGAAAAGATCAGTTCATCGCCATTTGCACTCATCGGCAACTTTCCCTACAATATTTCGAGCCAGATATTCTTCAAAGTGATTGAAAACCGGGATTTAATTCCCGAAACCGTGGGCATGATACAAAAAGAGGTGGCAGAGCGGATAGCCGCACCACCGGGAAGCAAGACGTATGGTATTTTGAGTGTGTTGTTGCAAAGCTGGTTCGATATTACCTATTGTTTTACGGTAAATGAAGGTGTGTTTTTTCCGCCACCAAGGGTAAAATCAGCAGTGATCCGCCTCAGGCGAAACCAGGTAACCACATTAGAATGTGATGAAGCATTGTTTATAAATGTCGTAAAAACAGCCTTCGGACAACGACGAAAAACACTTCGTAATGCACTGAAGTCGCTGACAGGAAATAATTTCGAACATCCCTTGCTGGGCGAACGCGCTGAACAACTCTCATGTAAGCAATTTGAAGAGCTGACCCGGAAAATTGCCGAAATTAGTCGGTCATAAAAAGAAGCTGCTTTTTTTCTTAATTTGCACACTTCTTCATCCAGAATCGAGAGTAAATGAATTGTAGGTTCCGCTTATTTTTTGGTTTTCTGTTTCTGCTGATTCAGATAGGTGCATCGGCTCAAGATACCCATGTATTTTCAGATGACCAGATCGAAGTGATATTTCCCAACATCATAGTAGAAACGGTGGAACAGGAGATTGTGATCCATATCACTGATGCCGAGTTAGCCCGGCGGTTGGAAGGACAGGAATTAACGGTAGGACTGAATGAAGAAGAGCTTATTTTACCCATTGAAAATAGTTCAATTATTATTTTCTACGATTTCCCGGAAGAAGAGGAAGTCACCATCAGCATTGGCAAAGTAAAAAGCTCGAAAGCGGTTCATCCTATTCCGCTCTGGCTATCCATTCTTCCCCCGCTGATCGCCATTATGGTAGCACTGATCATCCGCGAGGTGTATTCTGCTTTATTTTGCGGCGTTTGGTTGGGTGCTGGCATAATAGCCTATTTCCAGGGGTTTGGTTTTTTTGGCGCCATTTTAAAAGGATTTTTATTGGTAATTGACACGTACATCGTTGATGCATTGGTAAATAGCGATCATATTTCCATCATTTTATTCTCAATGGTGATCGCAGCCACCGTGGCACTGATTACAAAAAATGGTGGCATGAAAGGCGTGATGAACCGTTTGTCGAAATACGCCACCAGTCCCCGGTCTGGCTCATTCATCACCTGGCTGTTAGGGATAATGATCTTTTTCGACGACTACGCCAACACCCTTGTTGTGGGAAATACCATGCGCCCCCTGGCCGACAGACTTAAAATTTCGAGGGAGAAATTGGCTTATATTATTGATTCAACGGCTGCTCCGGTGGCCTCCATCGCATTTGTAACCACGTGGATTGGCGCCGAATTGAGTTATATTCAGGACGGCATTAATACACTGAATATTGATGAATCTGCCTATGGGGTTTTCTTTAATTCGCTTGCCTACTCATTTTACCCGTTTTTTACGCTGGCATTCATCCTGATCCTGATATGGAAAGGCGTTGATTACGGGCCGATGCTTAAAGCGGAAGCAAGAGCAAGACAAAGTTTGCAGCCCACCGGAATTGTCGAAGAAGAAGTAGATGCTGAATTGCAGGATGAAGTGAAAGTGGCCAAAGGCATCAAGCCCAAAAGTTTCAATGCAGTTATCCCGGTGCTGATTATCGTTTTTGGTACCCTGGTAAGTTTATTTTACACGGGTTGGGATGCGCAGGTCTGGAATGATGAAACCATGGGTTTTTTCGATAAACTCTCCACTACCATTGGCAATGCTGATTCATTTAAAGCTTTGCTTTGGTCTTCACT
>JAZBOW010000167.1:0-21899 GCA_036351335.1 Bacteroidales bacterium
AATTCCTGAACTCATTTTCGGATATGACGACATTAGTTTAGAAGAAGTAATCGGCAAGTTATTATCGAAGAGAAAACAAAATCTTTCAACAGCAGAAAGTTGCACCGGCGGCTACCTTGCACATTTGATCACAAGCATTCCGGGCAGCTCAAGTTATTATTACGGATCGGTTATTTCCTATTCAAACGATGTAAAAATCAGGGAACTTGGTGTGTCACCTGCCGACCTTGAAACATATGGCGCTGTATGTCAACAGGTGGTGGAACAAATGGCCAGGGGTGTCAGGGAAAAATTTGAAACAGATTACAGCCTGGCCACTTCAGGTGTTGCAGGTCCGGATGGAGGCACCAAAGAGAAACCTGTCGGAACTATTTGGATTGCGCTTGCCTCTGAAAAAGGAATTCAATCAAAATTGCTTCACCTGGGAGAGCACCGAGGACGGAATATCAGGCGTGCTGCTTTGGAAGCATTGAATATGTTACGTTTGGAGATTTCTGATCATAAAAAAACCTGCTAATGCAGGTTTAAGAATTTTAAATACCAGCACTTTCGGTTTCTATTTTCCGGTCGACTTTTTTAAATAAACCCTGAAGTACATTACCCGGTCCCACTTCAATTATTTTTTTGGCACCGTCGGCCAACATATTTTGCATGGTTCTTGTCCACCTTACGGGCGATGTCAACTGGGCGATCAGGTTCTTTTTAATAATTTCAGGATCCACCACCGACTGTCCGGTTACATTTTGGTAAATCGGACAAATTCCTCTTTGGAACTTTGTGGAGTTAATGGCTTCGGCAAGTTCAACCGCAGCCGGTTCCATTAATGGTGAATGAAAAGCACCACCTACTTTTAAGATCATGGCACGTTTTGCCCCGGCTTTACTCAATTCTTCCACGGCTTCCTCTATACCGCTTACGCTTCCAGAGATAACCAACTGTCCTGTACAATTATAATTCGCCGGAACCACCACATTTTTTATGTTGTCGCAAATTTTCTCCACCACATCATCCTCCAGCCCGATAATCGCTGCCATAGTTGAAGGTTCCAGTTCACATGCTTTCTGCATGGCTGAAGCTCGCTTCGACACCAACTTTAGTCCATCTTCAAAAGATAGAGTTTTATTAGCCACCAGTGCTGAAAACTCACCAAGTGAATGTCCGGCCACCATATCCGGTTTAAAATCATCGCCCAATACGCGGGCTAAAATAACGGAGTGTAGGAAAATAGCAGGTTGAGTAATATTGGTATGTTTAAGATCATCTTCAGTGCCTTCAAACATCACATCCGTGATCTTAAACTTAAGAATGCTGTTTGCTTTCTTAAATAATTCCTTCGCTTTTGCTGATTTTTCGTATAAATCAGCACCCATTCCAATGTACTGCGCCCCTTGTCCGGGAAAGACATAAGCATTCATAGGTTATTTGTTTTAATTATTTCTGTTGCCGAAAAAGCGGAGCAAAAATAAGAATAAATTGATAAAGTCGAGGTACAAAGTTAATGCCCCCATTATGGTAATTTTTCTGGCTCCTTCATCTTCCAGGCCAATCTTGCTGCCAATTCGTTTCAGCTTTTGCACATCATAAGCGGTTAAACCGGTGAATACCAGCACCCCTATAAAACTAATGATGTAATCCATAGTACCGCTTCGCATAAACATATTCACCACGCTGGCAATAATGATACCTATCAGTCCCATGAACATAATGCTTCCAAACTTGGTGAGATCCGTTTTTGTGGTATAACCTACCACTGCCATGGTTCCAAACATTCCGGAAGTAATCAGAAAGGTTTTCATGATGGATGCGCTTGTGTAAATAAGAAAAATGGAACTCAAACTGGCACCCAGCAGTACCGAAAATAAAACAAATACCATCACCATAGTGGATGCTGACATGCGTTGAAATCCCGCCGACATCCATAAAACCAATCCGAGTGGCGCCAGCATCACTAGCCATCCTAGAATAGACATGCCACCGGTTTCTGTATTGTATATCAGTGAAAGTAGGCTGGGGCTGGTGGCTACTACCCATGCGGTTGCCGCGGTGATAGCCAGGGCGAGAAACATCCACATGAACACACCCGACATAAAGGTTTTAGCTACCGGGTAAGTACCTTCCCTTTGTAAAATTTCTGATTGTTTGTTAAAAGTATTCATTGTTGTTACTTATTTGATTTTTCTTGTTAAGATAATTTTGATGAGATCAGGCTGATGAATTCAGCCCTTGTTTCGGCACGCTCGAAAGCGCCTGTAAAATCAGAAGTGGTGGTAACAGAACTTTGTTTTTGAATACCCCGCATCGACATGCATAAATGTTTGGCTTCAATAACCACGGCTACACCCAATGGATTGAGTGTATTATCAATGGCCTCTTTGATTTGGGTAGTTAACCGCTCCTGCACTTGCAGCCTTCTCGAATAGGCCTCCACCACACGGGCAATTTTGCTCAAACCTGTAATGTATCCATTGGGGATGTAGGCGACATGCGCTTTACCTATAAAAGGGATCATATGATGTTCACACATCGAAAATATCTCGATGTCCTTAACGATCACCATTTCCCGGTAATCTTCTTTAAATTTTGCCGACAGCAAAATCTCTTCTGGATCGTGGTCGTAGCCCTGGGTTAAAAATTGTATTGACTTGGCTACCCTTTTTGGTGTATCCAATAAGCCTTCCCTTTCCGGATTTTCTCCAATGAGTTCTAATATTTCCTTATAATGGGCCTGAAGCTTTTCAAGTTTTTCTGGTGAAAATCTTTCAATCTTCTCGTATCCCAATAGTTCTTTAGGTTTATCCATTTCTAATTTTAAATTTTTGATATGTCAAAAAAGATGCCATTGACAGGTTTTGGCATTTATTGGTTATTCACCAAAGTATTCTACAAAATTATTTTCTGACTCAACCACCTTAACACAGTGAAGATGAGCGCTCAGAGCCGTCACATGTGGCATAAGTTCCTGCCAGATACCTACTGCCAGATTTTCTGTGGATGCCAGTTTACCTTGCATGAAATCTACTTCGATGTTGATGTTTTTATGATCAAGTTTTTCAATGACCTGATCGCGAATAATAACGCTTAGTTTCTTTAAATTCACCAGGAAACCTGTTGTAGGATCAATCTCTCCTTTTACGGTCACAAACAGTTCATAATTATGCCCATGCCAGTTAGGGTTTGAGCATTTACCAAATACTTCAAGATTTTTTTCGTCGGAGTATTCCGGCCTGAATAACCTGTGCGCAGCATTAAATCGTTCTCTTCTGGTAATAAAGATCATACAATCATATTTTACTTGTCAAAAGTAAACATTAAAGTTAACCGAGTTGTTCAATTTTTAGTATATAAATTTTTGGAAAACGCACAGCAAAGCTCCATTTTTGAACGTAAATATTAAGCATTAATTATACGCCGAGGGTTGGCACAATTAGCTATTTTTGCAAAAATTTCAGGATATGCTGCAACTACATTTTATCAGGGACAATAAGGAATTTGTTATAGAAAGATTAGGCATTAAGAATTTTAATGCCACTGAATTGGTGGAGGAGATTATCAGACTGGATAATGATCGCAGGTCTACCCAGAAAAATCTAGATGACAATTTGGCAACCTCTAACCAACTTTCAAAAGAAATTGGCAATTTATTCAAGGAAGGCAAGAAAGATCAGGCTGAAGAAGTGAGGAAAGCATCAACAGAATTAAAGAGTTTGGTAAAAGAGCTTGAGCTGTCACTTAACCAAATTGAAAAAACGCTGAATGAAAAACTGATAGAATTACCTAACCTGCCACATGAAAGTGTAAAAGCAGGAAAATCGGATACCGATAATGAAATTGTTTATGAAGAGGGAACACTTCCTGAATTGGCAGCAGAGGCGCTTCCTCATTGGGAACTGGCATCAAAATATGACATAATTGATTTTGACCTTGGCAGTAAGGTAACCGGAGCCGGTTTTCCTTTTTACAAAGGCAAGGGCGCCCGTTTGCAACGTGCGCTCATCAACTTTTTTCTCGATGAGGCACTTAAAAACGATTATATTGAATACCAACCACCTTTGTTGATAAACGAAGACTCCGGATTCGGAACCGGACAACTTCCCGACAAGGAAGGCCAGATGTATTACGTGGGAGAAGACAACCTCTACCTGATTCCAACCGCCGAAGTACCCATCACCAACATTTACCGCAATGTTATCCTGAAAGAAGATCAACTGCCAGTTAAAAATGTGGCCTTTTCCAACTGCTTCAGGCGCGAAGCGGGTTCTTACGGAAAAGATGTGAGGGGTCTGAACAGACTGCATCAATTTGATAAAGTGGAAATTGTCCAAATTTCCACACCCGAAAAATCTTATGAAATACTGGAAGAAATGAAGGCCCATGTGGCTGATTTGTTGCGAAAATTAGAATTACCATTTCGTATTTTACGACTTTGCGGTGGCGATGTGAGTTTCGCATCTGCATTGACTTACGATTTCGAAGTCTATTCAGCAGCACAGAAACGTTGGCTCGAAGTAAGTTCTGTTTCCAATTTCGAGAATTTCCAGGCCAACCGCATGAAGTTGCGCTATAAATCAAAAGAAGGAAAAACCACCCTTGCACATACACTTAACGGCAGTGCCCTGGCATTACCAAGGATTGTTGCGGCCATGCTCGAAAATAATCAAACTGAAAAAGGCATCATCATACCTGAATTGTTGAGAAGTTATACGAGCTACGAAATAATTGACACCTAATGAAACTGAAGCCTTTATACTATATCATAGGACTATTAATGCTAGTTGGCTCATGCACGGTGACTGATAAAGAACATGTCTATCTCGATAAAATTGACAGATTGGGGAATGCGCTCGATTCGGTAGCTCTGCAGTATTATGCGATTGACACAAACAAATTTTTTTATGTGAATAATCTCATAAACAGGAATCTTTCACGTTTAAGTACTATGGATACCATATTAAGTGATACTGTTAAAATATATGCTTCTATCCAAAAATCATTTAAAAGATTTATCAGTGAGCATGATCTTATACTGTATGAAATCAAGTATTCAAGAAATCAATTGCATTCGCTGAGAAAGGATATAAGGAATGGAAAAATAAACGAAATGCAGATGGAGAAATATTTCCAGGAGGAAAAAGAAGCTGTAAGTATCCTAATGCAAAAAATCAGTTTTAACGTTCAAAATATTGCATTCCAATTAAAATCATTTGCACAAATGAATGATTCGGTCGGGTTTGACAGCAGCAGAATAGAAAACAGATAATATGATAAATCGGTTCTCAACATATTTTATCTGGATATTGCTTCCTCTGCTTCTTATCTCATTCCATGATACAAGCATAGCTCAAAATCCGCAGGTTCAAATGGACAGGCGGCAACAAAAAGAGCCACCTGCTAAAGAACAATTGGCCCGTGAATACTACAAGAACAAAGATTACGAAAAAGCATCTGAACTTTTCGGTCAACTCTATGAAGAATCTCCATCTAGCCAGTATTACATTTACTATTTTAACTGCCTGTTATATTTAAAAGACTATAAAACCGCTGAAAAGCTGGTAAAGAAACAACGCAGACTATCCTCAGGTGTAAGATATAATGTAGACCAGGCCTATGTATTTGACCTGCTGGGCGAATCGAAAAAAGCACAAAACATCATTTATAAATTGATAGAAGAGGTACCTGACGATCCAAATCAGGTAAGGCAACTGGCCATACAATTGCAGGCAAAAGGATATTATAACCAGGCTTTGCAGGTATATACAGAGGCACAAAAAGCTGGAAACAGCAATAATTATTTCCTTGAAATGGCTAATGTGTATCAGTACAGTGGTGAATATGAAAAAATGTTCGATGCCTATTTGATGCATTTGAATTATCACCCTGCCGAAATGCAGACGGTTAAAAACAGGCTTCAGAGTCTTACACGGATTGATGTGGACGATAATATGTCAAAAATTCTTAAATCCAAACTACTGGAACGGGCACAATCTGATCCGGATAATATGGTATTTGCCGAAATGTTGATGTGGTATTCGCTGCAAATGAAAGATTTTGACATGGCTTTCAGACAGGCAAGAGCTATGGATATGCGTTTTGGTGAACTTGACGAAGAATTGCTTGCCCTGGCTGAAATAGCGCTTGCCAATAATGATTATCAGGTGGCTGAAAAATCATACGATTACGTCCGAAAGAAAAAGTTTGATACGCCTTATTACCTTGAAAGCTCTATCGGTTTTTATAATACACTCGTTTTAATGGCTATTTCAAATCCCGAAACGGATTTGAAAACTTACAAAGAACTTAAAAAAACTGGCTATAAAGCCATTGAAGAACTTGGGCTGAACACACAAACCATTAGTATTGCCGAAAATCTTGGACGAGTGATGGCATACCATTTAAACGAATATGAAGAAGCCCTCGATTTGCTGGAAACAGCTACTGCAACTGAACCTATTAACGCTTATGACAAAGCAAATATAAAGCTACTATATGCTGATATATTGATGATTCAAAACCATGTTTGGGATGCCAGTTTGCTGTATTCACAGATTGAATCGGAGATGAAACACGAACCTATAGGACATGAAGCCAAACTAAGAAATGCTGAGCTGTTTTATTACAAAGGTGAGTATGTATGGGCACAAACACGGCTCGATGTACTTAAATCGGCCACATCAAAATTAATTGCCAATGATGCCATGGAACTCTCGCTGTTTATCGGAAATATTTATGAAGAAGACACCATGGGTTTTACATTGCGAATGTTTGGCACCTCCGACCTGCTATTCAGCCAAATGCAATATGATTCGGCCCTCGTCTGGCTCAATAAAATTGAAGAATTTCCCAGTGGTCCCAACAGCGCTGAATATGTCATGTATAAAAAAGCAAAAATATACAAGGTAAAAAAAGCCTACACAATCGCTGATTCGCTATACACACAATTATATACCCATTACCCGGAAAGTATAAAAGCTGATAATGCCATTTTTCAAAGTGCCGAAATAAACCGCCTGTTTCTAAACAAACCTGACAAAGCCATGGAACTTTATCTGTTGCTGATGACCGAACATCCTGACAGCATGTATTCGGGCGAATCGAGAATAAAATACAGGGCCTTGCGCGAAAAAAATATTTCTTAAACTTGTTATTCCTACTGGGATTTAGTAAATTTGTTAAGGGTATTACATTATTCACTTAAATTCCTGATCATGGCATACAACCTGCAATCGTATTTTGAAATGAGATTTTCAGGTACCCGTTCTTCACCAGCAAAGAAAAACGCATTCATGACCATTTCCCGCCAAACAGGATGCAACGGAACCGGCATCGCAATTGATTTGGTTAAAACCTTAAAAACGGAAGGCTATAAATGGTCGTTTATGAACAAAGAAGTGCTGGAAGAAGCCGCAAACAAACTCCGGGTCGACCCTTCAAAAATCCAATACGTTTTTGAAAACAAGAAAAAGAACCATATGGATGAAGTCATTGCTGCCTTCTCAAGCAAATATTATAGAAGTGATAAAAAAGTACGCAAGACCATCACGGAAGTCATCAGGTATTATGCCAGCCAAGGCAATATTATCATTGTAGGTCGTGCGGGTGTAGCCACAACCAGTGATCTGCCTGGAGGTCTTCATCTAAGGCTTACTGCTCCATACGAATGGCGGCTTAATGCGCTCCAACGGAGGGCCGAATTTAAAGATGAAGATATTGCCGCTTTTATAAAAAAACATGATGCTAAAAAAAAGATGCTCATAGAAGATTATTACGGAAAAGATATGAGCGAAATTCAATTTGACCTGACCATTAATTGTGCCGCATTCACAAGGCCCCAGATTATTTCGATGATTATCGATGCCATGAAATGGAAAAAATTGATTTGAAAAATTACAAGCGACAACCTGCATGCACCGAAATTATTATTGTACATTTGGCAATTGAAAATATGTCAGTTATTGAGTAATCGCAACCATGAAAAAAGTTTTTAGTTCAATTATTCTTATTATTTCAGCGGTTTTCCTGTTAAGCCGTTGCAGCAATGATGTAGATTTATATGCCGATTATAAGGATATTACCATCGTATATGGTGTTCTCGACGTAAGCGATGATACTGCCTGGGTCAAAATCACAAAAGCATTTTCAGGTCCTGGAAACGCGCTTACTATAGCACATAACCCCGATTCGAGCAATTATTCTAATAAGCTCCTCGCAACACTTAATGGAAAAGTAAATAATAATGAATTGCCACCTATCGTACTTGACACCATTACCATACACAACAAACTTGAAGGCGATTCGATTTTTTATTACCCCGGACAACTTGTCTATTATACGACAGACGCACTTGATATAGACGCAACCTACACATTGAATATTGACAATAAAGGGGAAATGATTACTGCCGAAACACCCTTAATCGGTGGATTTACCGTGACTTACCCATTCAACACTATGGATTTCATGTTTGACCATGAAATCAAATGGAATTCAGTAAAAAATGCTAAACGGTACGAAGTTACTACCATCTTTAATTACACAGAGTTTTTACCCGGTAGCTATGCCGACACCCTTAATTTACAGATAACATTAGAAACGATCTATACAAATCCTGTCAAAATTTCAAAAAATGCTGATGGTGGCGAGAACCTCGAAATTCCCTACACAGGTGAAAACTTTTTCTCTGAAATTGTAAATAAACTTGAAAGCATCCCGAATATCCAAAGATGGTCAGGTCCTATAGAAGTGATCATAAGTGCCGGGTCAGAAGTATTGCATTATTACATTGAAATTAACGATGCTGCTTCAGGATCCCTGTTACAGGAATTGCCCACCTACACAAACATTCAGAATGGTACGGGCATTTTTGCTTCACGCCATAACATTGTAAAAGTAACCCGGCTTTCAGGTGCCAGCGAACGTGAACTCGTTGAAAAATTAAATTTAGGTTTCAGATATAAAACCAAATAGTCGCTTAAAGCGCAGTAAGCCTTCACTTTCATTCCATTGTCAGCCTGTTCAGCCGTATCCCTGCACCAACTGTCTTTTTGTCACCAAATTGTTGTTTAAAGACTTCCGCAATCCTTTGGCATAATGATTGACATCCCATATTTCAAATAAGAAATTAATCATTGAAAAAAATTAGAAAGGATTCATAATATGGGAAAAATAATTGGAATCGACTTAGGAACAACAAACTCATGTGTGGCCGTAATGGAAGGTAATGAGCCGGTTGTTATTTCTAATAACGAAGGCCGTCGTACAACGCCATCCATTGTTGCATTTACCGAAAATGGTGAACGTAAAGTGGGTGACCCCGCAAAACGGCAAGCTATTACTAACCCCACAAAAACGGTTTCTTCAATCAAGCGTTTTATGGGTAACAAATTCTCCGAAGTTGAAAAAGAATCGAAAAGGGTACCTTATAAAGTGGTAAAAGGTGACAATGATACACCTCGTGTAAAAATAGACGACCGTTTATATACCCCGCAGGAAATCTCTGCAATAGTATTGCAGAAAATGAAAAAAACGGCTGAAGATTATCTAGGTCAGACAGTAAATGAAGCGGTTATCACCGTACCGGCTTACTTTAACGATTCACAGCGTCAAGCGACAAAAGAAGCTGGTGAAATTGCCGGGTTAACTGTGAAGAGGATCATCAATGAGCCCACAGCGGCAGCGTTGGCATACGGACTGGATAAAAAAGAACATGATGGCAAAATTGCTGTCTTCGACCTTGGTGGTGGTACATTCGATATCTCCATACTCGAATTAGGCGATGGTGTTTTCGAAGTGAAATCAACCAATGGAAATACGCATCTCGGTGGTGACGATTTCGACGGCATTCTGATAGACTGGCTGGCAGACGAGTTTAAAAAAGAAGAAGGCCTTGATTTACGAAAAGACCCGATGGCATTACAACGTTTGAAAGAAGCTTCAGAAAAAGCAAAGATTGAATTATCAAGCTCTTCAGAAACCGAAATCAACCTGCCTTACATTATGCCTGTTGATGGCGTGCCAAAACACCTGGTTCGTAAACTGACCCGTTCAAAATTTGAGCAACTGACTGATTCATTGATCCAGGCAACGATTGCACCATGTAAAGCAGCCCTTAAAGACGCCGGATTATCACCATCTGATATTGATGACGTGATCCTGGTAGGTGGTTCAACACGTATTCCTGCCATTCAAAAGGTGGTACAGGACTTCTTCGGGAAAGAACCTTCAAAAGGCGTAAATCCTGATGAGGTTGTAGCTGTTGGTGCCGCGATACAGGGTGGTGTTTTAACAGGTGAAGTAAAAGACGTACTGTTGTTGGATGTAACGCCATTGTCATTAGGAATAGAAACCTTAGGTGGCGTAATGACCAAGCTGATTGAGTCAAATACAACCATCCCTACAAAAAAATCAGAAACCTTTTCAACTGCTGCTGATAATCAACCATCTGTTGAGATCCATGTTTTGCAAGGCGAAAGGCCAATGGCCAACCAGAATAAAAGTATCGGGCGTTTTCATTTAGATGGCATACCTCCTTCACCAAGAGGTGTACCTCAGATCGAAGTTACTTTTGACATTGACTCAAACGGTATACTGCATGTAAATGCGAAGGACAAAGCCACGGGTAAATCACAGAGTATCCGAATCGAAGCTTCTTCAGGATTATCAGAAGATGAAATCAAGAAAATGAAGAATGAAGCTGAAGCACATGCCGAAGAAGATAAAAAAGCGAAAGAGAAAATTGATAAGCTGAACGGCGCCGATGCAATGATCTTCCAGACAGAGAAGCAAATTAAAGAATATGGTGATAAATTGCCTGCTGATAAAAAAGTGGAAATTGAAAGTGCTCTGGAAGCATTGAAGACAGCTCATAAAGGCCAGGATATTCCCGCCATTGATGCAGCAATGGAAAAGTTGAATAGTATTTGGCAACAAGCCAGCCAGGATATGTACAAAGATGCTGGTGGCCAAACGCCTCCTGCTGATGGTGGATCAGGTGATACCGGAAACGGTGGATCTCCAGGTGGCGATGACGGCGAAGTAACAGACGTTGACTTTGAAGAAGTAGACGACAAAAAATAAGAACCACGATAGTTTAAAAAGGCAGTCCAAAAGGGCTGCCTTTTTTTGTTGACTACTTCTGATAATTTTCCGCGAATTATACTTTGGCGCACCAGTATTTTATACTACTTTAGTAACTCTTTTTTGGAAGTATTCAAATTACAAATTAAAAATAATACTATGATGAGAAATTTACTTTTGTTAATGGCATTCAGCGCTATCTCCTTGTTCACTTTTGGGCAAAATGCCTGGATCAATGAGTTTCATTACGATAATGAAGGTACTGACATGAATGAATTTATTGAAGTGGTTATTGAAGATGCCGGCTCCTATAGCCTGGGTGATTTTCAAGTGACACTTTATAACGGAAACAACGGCGGTAGTTATGATTCAAAAACCCTCGACCAGTTTACCGAAGGAGCAACCAGTGACGGTTTTACCTTTTTCTATTACGACTTTCCTGAAAACGGAATCCAAAACGGTGAATCTGATGGCATTTGTTTGTCACATACAGGTGTTATGATACCGGGTCAGTTTTTAAGTTATGAAGGTACACTAACAGCTAATGATGGCCCTGCAAGCGGACAAACATCTACTGACATAGGCGTAAGCGAATCAAGCGCAACAACTGCTGATGAATCCTTACAACTATCAGGTACAGGAACACAATACGGCGACTTTGTATGGCAGGAACCTGCCATGAATACAAAAGGCGCAATCAACAACGACCAATCATTTGACACTTTTGTGCCCGATCCGGAACCCACCAATTATCCTACTGATTTTGTTGCTGATGCTGTAGGTATGGCTATTCATTTAACATGGACAGATGCTACTGGCGAGCAACTTCCTGCCGGTTATGTGGTATTGGGAAGAGTTTCTGATGCAGCGCCTCCTGCTCCTATTGATGGAACACCAATCCCGAACGATACTGATTTTTCAAATGGAGAAGTCGCTTTGAATGTGACATTTGGAGAGGAGTTTTGTTCTTTCATGGTAGATCCAAACACCCCCTATAATTTTAGAATCTATCCTTATACAAATGCGGGTATCAACATTGATTATAAAACGGATGGTGATGTCCCTTTAGCGGAAGTTGTAAGTAAAGATTATCTCATACTCAGTGAAGAAAATTTCGACGATACCACCAGCACCTGGCTATGGACGCCTTACAATGTAAATGGCACTCAGGAATGGGAATGGGCGCGCAGCTTCGGCAATCCACCCGGATGTGCTGTAATGAATGGCTACGATGGCGGTGCCAATCCGAATGAAGATTGGTTAATATCGCCATCTTTCGACTTATCCATGTATGCTGAACTGGGATTTAGTTTTGATCATGCAAGAAATTACGCCACCAACGATGGTTTGTCAGTATTGGTTTCTACCGATTATGATGGTACAAGTGATCCTTCCACCAATGGCACATGGAGCGATCTTACTTCTATGTTCATGTTCCCCGAACAGGGTAGCTGGAATTTTGTTCCTGCCGGCGATGCAGATTTTACCATGTATGCAGGTATGAATACATATCTCGCATTCCGTTACATCAGCACAAGCTCAGATGCAGCTACATGGGAGGTAGACAATGCATTGGTTTATGGTATTCTGGAGGTTGGCATTGCTGAAGTTGAGGAAACCAACATCCAGCTCTATCCCAATCCGGCCGCCGACATGCTTCATGTGAGTTGCGAAGACAATGGCCAAATTAAAATTATCGGCCTTTCCGGTCAAACGATTATGCAATCAGCAGCCATAAAGGGTGTTAACAATTTAAATGTGCAGCACCTGCAAACTGGTTTATACATGCTTCAGTTCACAAATGAATTTGGTGCCGTCAATACGCAAAAATTATTGATCCGCTAAGTCATTTAATTGTTTTATAAAGATCCTGCCGGCATTAAAAGTTGGCAGGATTTTTTCTTTAATTTTAACCACGTTCAACTAACTATATGGTGGATACTTTTTTAACATGATTTCCGTTATTTACTGCGTATGACCTACATCAAATCATTCATAACTGCGCTTCTTGTCTTGCTTTGTAGTATGGTGTTTGCTCAAAGCGCAGCGGTGGTCAGGTTGGAAGTGCCAGCGGCATTAGAATCAGCAGCTTTCCACCTTGAACCCCTGGAACAAAAAGGGGTTTTGGTTTTTTATGAAAGCAATGAAATAAGCGATGCCGGGCTGCGCAAATGGTATTTCGGCTTGTTCGACACCCAGCTAAAACAAGTATGGTTGAAGTTTATTCCACTCCATGATGGTATTGAATATGTACAGTCAGTCAGGAATGGCATGATGATACATTTTCTGTTCCGCTCGGTAAAGTCCAAAAAGTCATCCGATGATTTTTACGAGATTGTTTCATATAATACCCATAAAGAGGCATTTTCCAATATATCAGGTACTATCCCTGAAGACGCTTTAGTAGCAGGCTTCGAAGCCATAGACGACAATGCCTGTCTGGGGCTGAATTTAAAGAAAGACCACACAGACGTATTATTTATTAACCTGAATAATGGTGCTATCGAGGTGCAAACAATTGAAGCTGAAAATGAAAGTTATATTGAAACCATCGCTGTTGACCATCAAAGCAGGAACTTTTACGTGGCAGTCAAGTATATAAGAGATAAAAACCATCTGGAAGACAAAATCCTGAAGTATTCAGATCACGGTACTTTGGAGAAAACGTATCAGGTTCAAAACCCAGAAAACACAAGAGCCCCAAGGAATTTCGTGATATTACCCTTAAAAAATAATACCCTGACCATCCTTGGCACCTACGATTTCGTCTCCGGCAAAACATTGGTATTGCGCGATGCAGAGGAAGAAAGGGAAGCCAACAGTGCCGGTATGTTTTTTCTGCAATTTGAAAATGAAAAGCAAAAAACACTGAATTTTTACGATTTCATGAGTTTCGACAATATTTACGGGTCATTGCATGGCCGTGAAATGGTGTACACCAAAAAGCCGGCTGACATAGATGAAAATCAAAAACCGGAGAAAAAACTATCCGCGTTCTTTTATTTTAACGATCCGGAAGTAATCGAATTCAATGGCCAGTATGTATTCAGCGTTGAAACATACAAACCAATATATAACACGGAAACCAGAATGGAATACGATTTCTATGGCCGACCCATGCCCCGAACGTATAGTGTATTTGAAGGCTACCAGTTTTACGATCTGATTATCGCTTCGCTATCGGAAAAAGGCGAATTAATCTGGAATAATGATTTTGAAATAAAAGGCCTGAAAAGTTTTTTCATGAAGAAACAAGTAGCGATTTTTCGTGCCGGTGAATTCCTGTCGATGGCTTATGTAAATGATGGCAATTTATATGCCCAAACCATCGATGGGCCTATAGATATTAGCAAAGAAGAAACACCAGTTGAATCGAAGAATGCGAAAGACTGGATATCGGAAGATGAAAATAACACCATTACCCATTGGTATGAAGATTATTTCCTTATTTACGGCTACCAAAAAATTAAAAACAGGTCGCTGGGAGACCAATCCACCAGAACCGTATTTTATGTGAATAAAGTTGCCTACAATTAATGTCGTAATGAAAGTATTCTGGCAACTCAATAGTTATATCAGGTATTACTTCAAATCAAAATCCCGGTATATAATCCACTCGCCTTTCGCTTACCGTTTGATTCACGATATTTTTCATGATAAATCTGCCTACCCCGAATTAAAAAAGCTGGATGAGACAAAGAAGCAGGTATTCAAAAGGACTACAGCTATTGAAACAACTGATTTAGGCGCAGGGGCAGGCAAGAAACAGTACACAACTTACATTGACACCTTAGGGAAAATTGCCCGGCGGCGATCACCCAATACCAGAAGTCTGCATGTCCTATTTAAACTTAGCCGTCATTTCTCTCCTGATTATATTCTTGAATTTGGTACATCAGCAGGCATAAGCGCCTCCTATATTGGCAGCGCATGCAAGTTTAAAAAATTTGTAAGCATGGAAGGCTGTGCTGTACTGGCTGCTCATGCCAACGACTATTTCAAAAAACTTGATCTATCAGATTTGGAAGTAAAAGTGGGCGATTTTGATGTAATCCTTGATAAAACCCTGGATGAATTTGAACAATTGGACCTTGTTTTTGTTGATGGTAATCATAAGAAGCGGCAAACCCTTGATTATTTTGAGCGATGTTTGAAAAAAACACATGAGCACAGCATTATTATTTTTGATGATATCCGCTGGTCGGCAGAAATGGAAGAAGCCTGGATGATCATAAAAAATAATGAAAAAGTAAGTGTAACCTTTGACCTATTCAACATGGGCATCGTTTTTTTCAGAAAAGGAATTAGCAAACAAGATTTTATTATTCGGTATTAAATTATGGCAAATTGCCGAAATCAAACAAGATAAATGTACCTTTGGGATGAAGTAAAAACTTTATAAAATGAAAGAAGAAATCATTCAATTAAAAAATATTTCGCGGTTTTTTCAGGTAGGAACCGAAACCGTTAAAGCCCTGGTCGATATCACCCTCAATATATATAGAAATGAATTTGTTGCTTTGATGGGCCCTTCCGGTTCCGGTAAATCAACCATGATGAATCTGCTTGGGTGCCTTGATACACCCACCGGGGGTTCCTATTTTCTAAATGGCATTGATGTGAGTAAAATGAGTGATAATGAACTTGCCGATATAAGGAACAAAGAAATCGGTTTCATCTTTCAAACTTTTAATTTATTGCCTCGGTCAACGGCCCTTGATAACGTTTCGCTACCTTTAATTTATGCAGGCATCTCCAAACAGCAGCGAAACGACATAGCCAAAGAAACATTAAGGCAGGTACAACTTACTGACAGGATGAACCACAAGCCCAATGAATTGTCGGGCGGACAAAGGCAGCGGGTTGCTATTGCAAGGGCACTTGTGAACAATCCTTCCATAGTACTTGCTGATGAACCCACCGGAAACCTTGATTCAAAAACTTCAGTAGAGATCATCGGTTTACTGGAAGAAATCCATAAACAAGGCAACACGATCATTATTGTAACCCACGAAGAAGATATTGCAATGCATGCCCACAGGATTATACGAATGATGGACGGAAGAATAGAATCGGATGAAAAAAATACCAAGATAGTTACCGTATCTCAAAATCAGAAAGTAACAGTTTAAAAGCTAGAGTGGAATTAAGAATGGCAAGAATTTACACAAAAACAGGCGATACCGGCAAAACCGCATTAATAGGAGGCACTCGTGTACCCAAATATGATGAGCGAATTGAAGCCTATGGAACCGTTGATGAGCTAAAATCGTGGGTAGGCTTGTTACGTGATAAGATTGAAGATACACATCAGAAAGAAGTGTTGGTTGAAATCCAGGATCGCTTGTTTACAGCCGAATCATTACTGGCACAGGATGGCTCAGAAGTTAGCCGTTCGCTGCCCGAACTTGAGGAGTCAGATATCATGTTTCTAGAGAAAGAGATCGACCTAATGAATGAAGCCCTGCCCCCCATTAAATCTTTCGTGCTCCCCGGCGGACATGAGATTATCTCCTTCACGCATATAAGCCGCACTGTTTGCCGCCGTGCCGAGAGGATCATTATAAAGCTCAACGAATCGTATACAGTAAACCCGCTAATTATAAAATACATCAACCGCCTATCTGATTACTTTTTTGTGCTGGCCCGAAAGCTCACCATTGATATGAATGTAGAAGAAACCGCATGGAAACCGCGAATTTAAAGGGTTTTAGAATTATTTCTTTTTTTTCTATAAAGAATCAAAAAAAAATTACTTTTGCAAAAAATAGAAATTAAAATTGAGCTATGTATTGGACGTTAGAATTAGCTTCTAAACTTGAAGATGCGCCCTGGCCGGCAACGAAAGAAGAACTCATTGAGTGGTGTATTCGTACCGGAAGACAACCCGAGGTGGTTGAGAACCTCATGGAAATTGAAGATGAAGGGGAAGTGTATGAGCGTATTGAAGATTTATGGCCCGATTATCCTACAAAAGAGGATTTCTTCTTCAATGAAGATGAATATTAATAGTTTTAAACGACAAAACAGGAGCTGCTTTATCGCAGCTTTTTTTATGCCTGCAACTGAAACAAACTAAAATTTACATGACCATATTTCCGGTGTTCTAAAAAGCCTACCTGATCAGATAAATCAATTGAACCCGGATGTTCAATAACAAGTATTCCTCCTGTATTTAAAAGGCCATGCTCCCACACCATGGGGCATATCTCCGGGATACTGGGAAGATCATAAGGCGGATCGGCAAAGATGATGTCAAAAGTTGATGGTGTCGATTTGATAAATCTGAAAACATCCATCCGCAAAGGCTGAACCTGCTGCATATCGAAATCACGAACCGTATCCTTTATAAATTGGATGCATCGATAATTTAAATCAACTGACATCACAGATGCACAACCCCTTGAAGCAAATTCATACGACAACGATCCTGTGCCGGCGAAAAGATCCAGTGCCGCTTTTCCTTCCAAATTTGTTTTATGCCGTAATATATTGAAAAGGCTTTCTTTGGCCAGGTCGGTAGTTGGCCGCACAGGTAAGTTTTTAGGTGGCTTGATAATCCTCTTGCCAAATTTTCCACCAATTATTCGCATTGCTGTGCATTAAATAAAGTGTAGTGTTTGTGTCCCATCAAGCCATCAAGAAGGTATGTGTAGCCAAAGCTATCATTACGTTCAATAAATTTACTGCTTCGGATATACCTATAAATCATTTCATATAAAATACTGCTCTTATCAATATTGCCCGACAAGATTAGTTCAACCTCTTCAGGGTTCAGCTCCAATTCCTCCATAGCTGATAATAAAAAGTAAATGAAATCTTCTTTTGTATGGAACCTGAAGAAATTATAAAAATGTAGTTTCTTGTTCTTAAAATATACCAGGTCGAAGCCTTCATCACGCAGATTTAAAAAGAGGGTATTTACACCGATCTTATTTTTATAATTTATTGATAAACTCTCAATAATAACCGACGAACTATGCAACAACTGTGCATTTGGCCATTTTTTTTTCACTAGCTTATCAATAGTTGCAGGTATACTGAACACATCCACTACATGCGCATTTTTGAGGTTGTTGAAATGGGTAGGTTGTGATGCTTCGATTGGATGGTTAAATGCAAGATATTGCTGCATGTCGTTTTCAATGAAGAGTGGCGGTGGCATTAAGGTACTTAAGGCATGATCCATCAGGAAAAAAACCTTTTTAAACTGCCGTTCAAGCCAGTTTTTTTCTGCGAACAACTGTTTGAATATCTGCTCTGCATCTTCATTCAGGTTTAAATCACTATATGTATACGCATCGAAGACAGTATACTTTTTTAAATCAGGATTGAAAACAGTAAAAGCAAGGCTTCTTTTTCCAAACCGGAGACTCAGGTAATAGTCGCTAGTGTTAGTTTCAATAAAAGACTTATCGTAAAAACTAATATGTGGCTTAATACGGGAAGGCATCAGGATGCTTATTACTCCCAGTTGCCATCCGTTGAAGGTTCAGTCAATGAGCCTACTTTAAGTCCGGGATATTTTTCCAGATCTTCAGCTTTGGCAATAATATTTCTCATGGTTTGCTCGTCCATTCCTTTCATAAATGCAGTAAATGGTGCTTTTACCTCAAAAACAAATACTTCAACACCACCTCGTTCAATGGTATCAGCACTTATTTCAAATTTTTCTCCCTCTCCATAAGGAATAAGCGGCAATTGGTCGATGGTATATTTCTTATTCATGAATAATGAGTCGGCTACTCTAATATAACCCACGGTATCATTAATAGTTTTTGTAAAGGTTGTATCTTCCGGATCAGGAACCATTTTAACGACCGGTATTTCGGCTACTTTAGCAAACTTAACGAGTGTATCAAAATTATTGGCATAAGAGCCGTTCACCCTTCTGAAAATAAGCTGTGAGTTCCTGATATCTTTTAATTTCTCAACGACAACTTTTTGTCGAGCTCTTCTTTCCTTATCAAATCTTACAGGCTCCATAATACTTTCGAATACGAAATAGCCCAGTGCAACAACAATGACAAGTAACAATACCTGAATAAGAATCTTTTTCATGAGTGATATATTTTGCAAAGCAAATTTATAAATTTTTTGGGTTAACGCTTTATATTTTCTATTTATTCTTCATTTCAGTTTTTCTTCCCTTTTTTTTACGCATCTCTTAAAATCAAATCATTATAGTCAGGTATGTTTTCAAGAAATGCAAAAGTCTTTTTCTCATAATCTACTTCACAACAGTAATGCTTTAAACCGTTTGAAACAATCAGGTAGCGGACTTTTAGCTGCATATTATAGCGGGCAACTTGCTCAAATGCAGGCTGGGTCACTTTTACATCAGGCGATTTAAATTCAAAGAGTACAACCGGCCGGCCACTTTTATCTGATACAACCGCATCGAATCGTTTGTTCATGCCTAGCACTTTAATACCTTTTTCGAGGCTGATAAGTGTAGGCGGATAATTCTTTTCGTGGATAAGATACAAGATAAACTGTTGCCGTACCCATTCCTCAGGCGTAAGCACAAGGTATTTCTTCCTGATGGTATCGAAAACTTCAATATTCGAACCTGATTGCCTCGTTTTAATCTGATATTTTGGTAAGTTTAAAGCTTGCATAGTGCCTACTTATAGGCTAAAATAATACATTATTTGCTTAGGTAGCTCAGCTAAGTAAGTCTGCGGTATCGCACAATTCAGTATTTTTGCATGAACTAAATAATTTTCTTTAATGAAGAGCAAGAGCGAGATAGTAAGTAACTGGCTGCCAAGATATACCGGTTTGGAACTTGAAAAGTTCGGCGGATATATATTGCTGACAAATTTTACGCAATACCTGGAAATTTTTGCCAAAAGCAACGAGGTTGATATTGTGGGTAAAGGATTGCCGATGCCATGTGCTACAAAAGATAATATTACCATGATCAACTTTGGAATCGGTAGTTCAAATGCGGCAACCATTATGGATTTGTTGAGCGGAATCAATCCCAAAGCGGTATTGTTTCTTGGAAAATGTGGTGGCCTGAAAAAGAAAAACCAGGTGGGCGATTTGATTTTACCCATTGCCGCCATCCGTGGTGAAGGTACTTCCGACGATTATATTCCTGCTATTGTTCCTGCACTTCCGGCTTTTAGCCTTCAAAAAGCTATATCCACCACTATTCGCGATTTTAAAAGAGATTACTGGACCGGTACCGTTTTTACAACCAACCGCCGCGTTTGGGAGCATGACGAAAAATTTAAAAAGTATCTTCGCAAAACCAGAAGCATGGCCATCGACATGGAAACGGCTACCATTTTCACAGTAGGCTTTGCCAACGAAATACCGACCGGTGCCTTGCTGCTTGTGTCCGATCAACCAATGATACCCGAAGGTGTAAAAACCGCCGATAGCGATAAAAAAGTGAGCACCCAATTTGTAGAAGACCATCTTACCATTGGCATCGAATCGTTAAAACAACTTATAAACAAAGGGCTTACAGTTAAACATCTTAAATTTTAGCATTGCGTTTCGAACAGATTATAAACGATATAGAAAATAAGATCTTTTTCCCTATCTACTTTTTTTACGGGGAAGAATCATTTTTTATTGATCAACTGACAGATTTTATTGAAGCCAATGCGTTGGATAAAAGCGTGAAAGAATTCAACCAGTCTATCGTGTATGGCAGGGATGTAAGTGTCAGGGATTTGATCGACCTTTCTCGACGGTTTCCGATGCTGGGAAATTACCAGTTGGTGATTGTAAAAGAGGCGCAGGATATCAAAGGAATAGAAGATATGGAAACCTACCTGGATTCTTATCTTGATACAACCATTCTTGTGATCAATTACAAATACCGGAAACTGGATAAACGGAAAGCGTTTTATAAAAAATTAAATTCGACGAAAAATGTGGTGCTCTTCGAATCGCAACGCTTATACGATAACCAGATTCCTGCCTGGATTGAAAAAACCACGCAACAACTGGGCTACACAATAAACCCGGTCGCATCAAGACTTCTTTCTGACCATCTTGGCAATGACCTGGGAAAAATTTACAATGAAATCGAAAAACTGATCATCAATGTGGAACCCGGCCAATCGATAACTGAAGACGATATTGAACGGAATATCGGCATCAGCAAAGATTTTAATGTATTTGAATTTCAAAACGCGCTGGGTACAAAAAATGCTTTAAAAGCACAGCGAATTGTGCAATATTTTGAAGCCAATCCCAAGGAACATCCGCTCCAGATGATCACCGTAATGCTTCATAATTATTTTATGAAGGTTTTTTTATATAGCCAGTTAAAAAACAAAGATCCGAAATTGATTGCAGCCGAAATAGGTGTACATCCCTTTTTTTTAAAAGACTATAAAACAGCTTCGGTAGTTTATCCTTCCCAAAAAATTAAGCGTATCATTTCTGAAATCAGAACCCTTGATCTGAAAAGCAAAGGCGTGGGAAGTACTGAGGGAAATGATTATGGAGAATTAAAGGAATTGGTTTTCAAGATTATACATGCCTGATCATGTCTTTGTATCAGCTTTTGGCAAGCTTAGATATTTCCCTACCAGCATCGCGATGATCATGGTGAGATAGAGTTGACCTGCGACACTTAAAAAAATAGAAAGTGATTTGGCAAATGAATCATTCGGCGTAATATCACCATATCCCAGGGTAGATATGGTAACAAAACTAAAATACAAAAAATCAGCGGTTTCCCGTAGCGTTTCCCCCGGATAATTAAACGAATTCGGATCATTCGCATACACCACCCTGAACAGAACCGAGCCGATGATTCCAAATAGCAAGTAAATATTGATCGCTTCAATAAATTCTAG